>JAGQPK010001183.1 GCA_020426755.1 Planctomycetales bacterium | reverse complement strand
CCGAAATCCGAAATCCGAAATCCGAAATCCAGCGTCGGAGCCAAGTCCAAATCCGGCGAGAACCGCGGCTGGCGCCTTTCGGCGAAGTCTCTGGCCGTGCAACGCGGACACCAGCAACGGAGCCCCTCCCCCGCTCGATTGACAGTCCGCCCGGAACTCCCTATCCTAGAAAAATATTCTGACCAAGTTCCCCCAGATTGTCCGATCGTCATGCGTAGCAACCTTAACGAGTGGTCGATGCCAGTTCGTGTCCCCCAGCGGGCCGCGGGCATTGTGATTATTCGTAAGGCGATTCGGACCCAGCCGGTCATTCGACGATAGCCGGCAGTCGCGGGGACTTTGAACGGACGAATCCGAACGAGTACCAAACATCCCTGCGACCCCGCAAAGGTCACAGGGATTTTTTTTTACCCGAATCGCCGTAATTCAAATCAACTTCACTCCACCTTCATCATTACGACTGCCACCGAACATGCGCCGCATTCAGATCTACGACACGACCCTGCGCGACGGCTCCCAGGGCGAAGGCGTCAGCTTCTCACTGCAGGACAAGCTGCTGATTGCGCGACGGCTCGACGCGTTGCAGTTCGATTACGTGGAAGGTGGGTACCCGCTGTCGAACGAAAAGGATGTCGACTTCTTCAAACAGCTGCGTGCGGAACCGTTGCAACATGCGCGGGCGAGTGCTTTCGGGATGACTCGTCGCCGCAACGTGTTGGCCGCCGACGATCCGGGTATGCAGGCAATCGTCGCCGCGGAGACTCCCGCCGTGACTATCGTCGGCAAAACCTCGGCCTTTCACGTAACCGATGTATTGCGTGTCAGCTTGGAAGAAAACCTGGCGATGATCGGTGAGACGATCGCCTACCTATGCAGCGAAGGGCGTGAAGTGCTTTACGATGCCGAGCACTTCTTCGACGGCTGGAAACTGAATCCCGAATATGCATTAAAGACGATCAAGACCGCGGCGGAGGCTGGCGCATCGATCGTCGTGTTGTGCGATACGAACGGCGGGTCAATGCCGGAAGAAATCGCCGAGATGACGCGAAAAGCAGTCGATGGCGTTGGCATTCCTGTCGGCATCCATTGCCACAACGACTGTGAACTGGCGGTTGCCAACAGTCTGGCAGCCGTCGAGGCCGGCGCGGTGCAAGTGCAAGGAACGATCAATGGTATCGGCGAGCGGTGTGGCAATGCCGACTTGATTTCGGTGATTGCTAACTTAGCGTTCAAGAAGCGCGGCTACGAAGTCCTCTCGCCGGAGACACTTGTTCATCTCACGGAACTCTCTCGGTACGTATACGAAACGGCGAACATGAATTTTCGCAACGGTCAACCGTTCGTCGGCCCGAGCGCGTTTGCGCACAAGGGCGGCATGCACGTGCACGCAGTCAATCGCGCTGCGTCAAGCTACGAACACATTCCGCCTGAGTCGGTTGGTAATCAACGCCGCATTCTGGTTAGTGAATTGTCAGGCCGTTCAAATATCGTCACCAAGACAACCAAGCATGACTTGTCCGAAAACAAGGAGTTGATGGACACGATCTTGGCCAAAGTCGTCTCGATGGAGAATGATGGCTATCAGTTCGAGGCCGCAGAAGCCTCGTTTGACTTATTGGTGACACGTTGTGCCGGGACGTTCAAACCGCACTTCGAACGGATCAAGTATCACGTAGCCGTCGGTTCCGATGCTCAAGGTCAACTGATTACGGAAGCCACAGTCAAGTTGTCAGTTGACGGCGAAATACGCCACGAAGTCGGCGAAGGCGATGGCCCGGTCAATGCGCTCGATGCTGCACTGCGCAAAGCGCTATTTATCCGCTACCCAAATCTGACAGAGATGCATCTAGTTGACTACAAAG
>JAGQPK010001182.1 GCA_020426755.1 Planctomycetales bacterium | reverse complement strand
CTCGTCCAGCGGCAGCTCGAACGCGGCCGCCAACAGATGCTTGGCCAACACATAGGTGTTCTCCGGATCGACAACCGCATGTTCTGGCGATTGAGCGAAAAAATAGTCCGGGTGCCGGAGCAGATACTGGTCGACGGGATCATTGCCAGCGAGCAACACCGCGAGGCTTTCCGTCTGCCGACGTCCACTACGTCCGGCCTGTTGCCAGGTGCTGGCAATCGTGCCGGGATAGTTCACGAGAATGGCGACATCCAGCGAGCCAATATCTACGCCCAACTCAAGCGCGTTCGTCGCCGCCACGCCTCGCAAGCGGCCGGCAAACAAGTCCTGTTCAATCTGTCGCCGCTCTTGCGGCAAGTAACCGCCTCGGTAGGCACGCATCGTATCGACCAGCGGAGAATGTTGCTCGCGCAAATAATCCTGCGTATACCGATTGACGAGTTCCGCCGCTTGTCGCGTGCGCGTGAACGCCAAAGCCTGGCCATCGCGTTGAATCGCGGTCGACATCAACCACACCGCATCATCCGTCGCACTGCGTCGTGCCAACGAGTCTTTGTCCGCCGGCGAAGGATTCCACATGACAAAGTATTTCGTTCCGCGCGGCGCACCATCGTTGTCAATCACTTGTACGTCGCGTCCCAACAGCCGTGCCGTGAGCTCACCCGGATTGGCGATCGTGGCACTGGCCGCCAAAAACACCGGATGACTGCCATAATGTTGGCACACTCGCAACAAACGCCGCAGCACACAGGCAACATGGGCGCCGAGAATCCCTCGATACGTGTGCACTTCGTCAACAACCACAAACTGCAACTGGCTGAAGAAGCGATGCCACTTCGGATGGTAAGGCAAGATCGACGCGTGCAACATATCGGGATTCGACAGCACCAGATTCGCTTCCGCTTTGATCCGTCGCCGCTGTGCCGTAGGTGTGTCACCGTCGTACACCCCCGGCTTGATCCGCGCCGCCACTGTTGGCTCGGAAGAAATCAACTCGAGCTGTCCTTTGAGCTGATCTTGGGCCAAGGCCTTCGTAGGAAACAGATAGAGCGCCCGCGCCTGCGGGTCCGTGATGCACGCTTCCAGAATCGGCAAGTTGTAACACAACGTCTTGCCACTCGCCGTCCCAGTCACCACGACCAAATCACGTCGCGCGCGAGCGGTCTCAAGCGCCGTCACTTGGTGCGAATAAAGCTGCTCAATGCCGCGTTCGCGCAACAGCGTCTGCAACTCGACCGGCAACTCCCGCTCCGGCTCGGCAAACACGCCCGGACGCGCCGGCAACTCACGGCAATGCGCGATCTGGCCACCGTACCGGCGATCGCTCTGAATCGACTCCAAGAAAGCTTTCACATCCATGACGGGCTACCAGCGAGAGGGCTGACGTTTTGTTTCGCCGAATTCATATCGTACTAAACAGGTGTCTACTATACCCAACTTAGGTCGATTCATGCAAAGGCCGAAACCCAAAAACACAACCACGCCACCGAACTCACTACAAACCACCCAGCTTGCCAGTCGATTCGAAATCGATGGTGTCCGGGGCCAACCGACGCGCGGGATGTCGCGTAGATACGAGTGACGCTCAGAAAGGACACCCAATGCGACACGGAGACTGGAAACTACTGGCCGCCTTGCTGGCGACCACCGTGCTGATGCGGCTCTTGTGGCAAACAGGCGGCTTTGTGCTCGCACTGAGATTCTGATGGCATGTATTCCGGGGCAACGCCCCAGCTGACTACCTAGCCCAGTCCGAAGGGCTGGGCCGTAGCTGCCACCAAACTAAACTGAGTGCCATTAGGCGCTAGCCCAATGGCACTCAGTTTAGATGCGCGCTACTGTTCCCCCTCCCGCAATTGACTCT
>JAGQPK010001181.1 GCA_020426755.1 Planctomycetales bacterium | reverse complement strand
GTCATTTGTTCTTCGACATCGTACTGATACACAAACCACTGCCCGAACATTAGCAAGCCAATGCCCATGTGGAGCACGACGACGCCCGCACGTTGGTAGAAGAGCAATACCGCACCGATCAGGAGTACGATGCCGGCCAGCGTGGCCAAGATCAGTTGCCAGAGCACGCGCATCCCCGAGTTGCCGAGGTAGGTAGATGTCCCGGTCGACCACAGCCAGATTGCAATTGCGCCGAGTAGCAGGCCGCTGGCGACGCAGATTGGACGCACGTATCGCGTTGATGCCTTTACAAACAGGCCGTAGGCAATCAAGCCCAAGGCAGTGATTGTCAGTAGCCCTTTGACCCACTGCCACAGTGTGGTCCATTCAAATGGCGGTTGCCCTTGAAAGCCGCCGGCATTGTGGCCGCTGGAAATAACGAGCCACGTTAGCACGAGTCCTGCGGCCGACCAGGCGAGCCCAATTGCTAAGCGATTTCCTTTCGCGCGGATCTTGTAACGCGTCAAGTGTGCCGCCAGCAGGTTGACGCCCATGGTCGCACCAATCAAGGCTCCACCGGGAAAGATGAATCCTTGCTTCCACATCACACTGACCGCCAGGAAGATGCCCAGGCCCATCAGCGCCGCCGCATAGAGCGGGGCGCGAAGCAAGTCGTTTCGATTCAGCCAGATCAGTGCTCCACCAAGCCCGGCGCCGACTACGGCTACCAATGAAAAGATCGCGGCCGCTTGTGATGTAGCGAGTTGAGGAAACCATGAAGTGGGAAACAGCACGCCGACGTCGACCCACGTGATCCACACTCGAAAATAAACTTCAAATACCTGCCATACGTCCCGGTTCACTTGCGCGAGCGTACCGAGAAAAATCAAGCCGATGGCGGCGAAGAACGACGCCACCGTGATCTTCATCGATCCCAGCCAGGACAGCACGGTGTGCAGCGAGAAAGCGTTGTCGCGCACCCGAGTCATGGTTTGACTGGAGCTGGTGGGCGAGTTGATCGGGATCGATGACATAGTTTGGGCCTCGAACGATTCGTGCTGATCACAACCGATGAATGTCGCTACGCTGATAGGAACTGCTAATTCACAGCGCCTGCCGGCAACTTCAACGATTCGGCGAAACGACGGAAGTTGTCTTTTTCCGCAACAACCACGTCGCGCCCGCCCAGCATCTTGATAAACAGAGTTTGATTTGACTGTGGCACCACGACCACCAAGATCGCTTGCGCCGAATCGTCGCTGGTTCCGCCAGCTGGATCGCTCAAGTCGATCCACTGCCCTGCGACACCCGCTACCGTGATCGGCTGGATTGCTGACTGCAAAGCCGCGTCATCAATCGGCGGTAATTTGATTTGTCCGCGCCAGCGGTTCACGTTGTCCAGTAGACTTCCCGCGTTGACGCCAAGCGCACTCACCGTAACTTCCGCACTCGCGCCGTCACGCTCGACTTCATAGGCTGCCAAGCGGAACGGTCCCAAGCGGCCGGTTCGCCAACCTTCCGGCACGGTGAAGTCGAGTCCGCTATTGGATGCAGGGGGAGCGTCCGTTGGAGATGCGCTGGGTGTATTCGCAACGGAACCACCGGCGGCTGCACTGCCAGTTGACCCACCCGCCATCATCGGAGGTCCGCCCGCCGAGCCCTGGCCGATCAAGTCCACCGCAATGGCCGCATGGCCGGCGACTTCGACTTGCTCCGTTTGCGAGGAGAATTCATCAGCCGTTAGCGGCGGCAACTGAAGCTGACCGCGCCATCGATTGACGTTGGAGAGATAGTATTCCTCGGGCGATTGCGACTTCGAGATCGGCAACGACGAGACGCTGAGGTCAACGCCGGCGGCATCAATGGTCGCATAACGGAATTGGTT
>JAGQPK010001180.1 GCA_020426755.1 Planctomycetales bacterium | reverse complement strand
GCTGCCGCACCTTCACGCAATAAATTCGCGGCCTCCGCGCTGGGGAAACGACGCATTGGATCTGGGGCGATCAGCCCACGGCAGAAATTCATCAAGAGCTCATTGACCGCGACTTCATGCGGTACAATTTCGTCCAAGCGACGCAACAACGTCAGTTTGGCTTCGAGCAGATCCTTGTAGCTCGCATTAGGTGGGAAAATCGGGGTGCCTGACAGCATTTCAATCAGCACGTACCCAAGACTTGCCAAGTCGCTGCGTGGCGTGCACTCGCTGCCCTGCAAAACCTCGGGCGCCGCATACGTTGGCGTGCAGGTCCGGACGATGGGCGGATCGTCAACATGAAACGCGGAACCAATGTCAACGATTTTCGCGTTACCCGTGCACTTCAGCATGATGTTTGCCGGCTTAATGTCGCCGTGCACAATTCCCTCGCGATGCAACGCGGCTAGCGCAGCGAGGCACTCGCGTAGAATGGAAACCGCCACGCCTGGCTTGACACGAGGTTGGCATTCACCAGGCTGAATGATGACCTGCGAGATGTGTTCCCAACGCTTTACGCTGACGCGATCTCGAATACGCCATACCAGGTCGTTATTCAGTAATTGACGTAAGTCGTAGCCATCGACCCACTCCATGACCATCATGCGGATGCGACGACGGTCGACGAAATTATGCACGTCCAACAGATTATCCTGTTGAATCTGCGCGACACGCGCAGCGATATGAGCCATCCGCTCCATCGCCTGGTCGTACGCCACACCCGTGTCATAGCGGTTGGGCGAGAACACCTTGACCGCAACGGGCAAAGTAAAGTTGTCTGCACCGCGACGTTCGCTCAAGAACACCACGCCTTGACCACCTTTACCCAGAACGCGTATGAGTCGCTGGTGTGTCGTCCAGCTTAAGCGTTGCTCGGTGAGAATCGACGTGTAACGATCCGTCAGTTCGTTCTGAGTTTCAGTTTCCGGCAGCTCACGGAAGGCGAGCGTCGGATTAAGTTCATGCAGAGTCGTCGTGTTCATTCATCGTCCCGTGGGCCAGAATTGTCCATCTTAAGGTCCAGCGGACGAGGCGTCCATACGAGACGGTGTGCTGAGGAAACTACGTGTGAGCGTCACGATCGGGGGTAGCTTGGGAACGCCATGTCGTCTGAGTGCGGCCGCGCGACTGCCGTTTCTGAACGGTGCCGAGCAGTTCGCAAGGGCCGACGCTCTAGCAGCAAGCAGGGGGCAGACTTTGGGACCACAGCCACCTTCGTCGTCGCCAAATTGCAAGATGCCAACGCTTTTGAACCGGCCTGGCAAAGCGATAGCTGCGCGATCGCGCTTCAAATCGCATTACTTCACGGTGACTTCGTCGTTGCTAGCAGTTGTCAGCCACATCGTCAGCGCATAGATGCAGCCGAGCAGGATGACTGCGGCGATGCCGAATAGCTGCGACCCTTCCCCAATGTGCCAATAGGTGAATGCATCGCGATTGTCTGATGCGAGCAGAATGGCCATCAGTGACACTCGTATGCTGTTGGTTACAAACCCCATCAGCGCGGCCACGATTGGCAGCCAAACATAATGGCGACGCCCGGTGGGAAACGTTTCCAGGCAGACGAATGCCAATCCGAACAGGTACGAGACTGCTTCGACGCCCGAACACCCTGGGTAGACCCGAACCGCCGGTCCAGCCCCCACACGCAAATGCACACCGTTACGGGCGGCATCATAGCCGGACCAGCGCAACAGGTATTCCGATGTGGCAGCGGTCCACGGCGACAGATCAACTAAGTTAACCAGTAGCAACATGGGAATTCCAAGACAGATCGCGAGTATTAAATGGCGACGCCAGCGGTGGACACCAATCCAGCCGTCGA
>JAGQPK010000117.1 GCA_020426755.1 Planctomycetales bacterium | reverse complement strand
GTTCTTGATAAATCGTGTCGTAGTAGCGTTGGTTGGCAACCGGCGCAATTGAGATTGCAGTTCCGTAGAGATCCGCGTATTTCAGAATTGCGTGCAGTGACATCGAACCACCGCCGCTCCAGCCCCAAACGCCAACTCGCTCTGCGTCGAGATACGGTCGATCCGCCAATAGCTTACGCACGGCCGCTGCTTGATCAGCTGCGGCCAACTGGCCGATCTGTCGGTAGATGCTTTTGCGCCACGCTCGACCACGTGGCGCCGGCGTGCCCCGATTATCCAAGCTGATCACACAGTAGCCTTGCTGCGCCAGCATCAAATGCCACAAGTAGTTGCTCCCCTGCCAACGGTCCAACACGGTCTGTCCGGCCGGCTCACCGTAGACGTGTAGTAGCAGCGGATACTTCTTCTGCTCATCAAAATCCAACGGATAGATGCACCAACCGTCGAGCTCTACGCCAGGCTCAATCTCGACACGAATGAACTCCTGTCGCGGTCGCTTCAATCGCTTCATCTTCTTGCGCAAGTCTTTGTTCGTCTCTAGCTTGCGAACCACCGAGTGATCCGCAAGTCGGATCAACTCCACGCGCGGCACACGATCAAAAGCGGACCAGCGATGAATCGCGAAGCCCGACTCCGGCGACATGACATACTGGTGCGTGCCGGGTTGATCCGCCGGTGTTACACGTTGCAGATCGCCTCCATCAAAGTTGACGCGATACAAGTAGGCCTGCGTAGGGTTTTCCGGCGATGCGAGAAAGAACAGTCGCTGTTGATCTTCGTCCATGCCTAGAAGCTGCATGACATCGAATTGTCCCGGCGTGATTCTGTTTTGCGTGCCCTCACCTGGGTCCGCCCAATAGATGTCGCGCCATCCACTCCGTTCACTCACCCAGGTGAAATGGCTCTTGTCACTCACCCAAAACAGTTCATCGTGAACGTCAACCCAACATTCATCTTGCTCGTGCAACACTTCCCGCACTTCCAACTGTTTCGCCGAGATCGCGAAGATCTTCAATTGGTTTTGCAATCGATTCAGTTGCTGGACGATGAGTTCATCGCCGTTGCGCCACTGCATGCGACACAGATAGTGATTGCGGGCATCGCCGGGAATTGCCGGCCACACCGTATTGTTTTGTTTGATGTGATAGATGCCAATCCGGCAACTTGAGTTGATTTGGCCCGCTTTGGGGTACGCAAACTGGATCACTTGCGGGTAAAACTCGTCGGTATTATTCAGCATCGTGAATTGCGAAACACCCGACGTATCCAGTTGCCAGAAAGCGATCGACTGACCATCCGGGCTCCACCTAAAACCGTCGCGGAGCGCAAGTTCTTCCTCATAAACCCAGTCGAACGTGCCATTAATAATCGAGTCATCTTCGGTCGGAGTGATGCAGCGAACGGAGCGATCGCGCAGGTCCTCGATGTAAATTCTGCGATCGCGAACGTAGGCCACCTGCTGACCGTCCGGAGAAAATTTGGCAAACATCAGAGACGCTGCATCCGCTTCGTCGCCACCAAGCTTACTGAGAATGCGCGAAGTGCGATCATAGACCCAGTAGTCGCCGCGCGTCCGCTGCCGCCAGACTCGTTGCGAGTTAGTGAACAACAGCAGTTTGTCGTTTTGGGCGCTCCATTCGAATGACTCCACGCGAAGCGGTTGCGACTGACCGGCCGGCGTTAATTCCGCGGTCGACACAATCGTGGTCGCCTCCCCCGTACTAGCGTCAATGCTTTGCAAGCCGCCCGCCGAACTGTCCCAATTCCAGAACGACTGTTCGTCCTTCCATTGATAGGCGGCGTCTTTCGCATTGAACTCACTGCCAGAGAAGATCCTTTCGAGCGTCAATTCTGGCGCTGGCTTTTCAGGCTTCTTATTGTCATCCGCCGCGGCCACATGGCTCGTGAAGTTCGCTAGTAGCAACGCGAAGACGACAAGCACCAAGTACGGTGTACGTAAAACTGACGGTCCGACTGGCGTCGAATTAAATCGCATCATGACAAGGGGCCGATCAATGAAGGGCTCATTTTGCGTCGCGGGCGTCTGCATGGAAATCCACCACCAGACTTGACGCACGAGGGCGGGTAGCAAATACGGCGTCGGGTACTGAGTGTTATCCGAACGCACGTCGGCGGCAATTGTACCACGCTACAGGTCGTGATGGGCTACGGAGTGCGATCGCGCTGCCAGCGTCCTTTGGAGTGCGATCGCGCAGCTATCGCTTCGCGCCGCTCGTCAAAGGACGCCCCGCGCATCGTTGAACGCTACAGACGTTCCGTCAACCCAACCATCTCTAACAACTTAATCGCGTTGGTCGTCGTGGCAATTCCCGGCCGCATCTGATAGTCGAAGTGCATCGAAGTGACGCCGTTCTCCTCGACGAAGTGTTCACGAAAATGCACACAATGGCAAGCATGCTGCAAGTCGGGACTCTGTGCCAGTTCAAGGTCGTGCGTGGAAATGGCGCCAATCGCACCGTGACTAAGCAGATGTTTCATTACGCGGACAACGGCGACATGCCGTTCGCGCGAATTCGTGCCAAGCAGGATCTCGTCCAGCAGGTAGAGCAAGCGGCAGTCGACACGTTGCTCTGTTGCCACTGCCAAATCGACAATCTCCTTCAGCCGACGCAACTCGGCCATGTAGAACGAAACTCCGTCCTCCAATGAATCGTCAATCCGCATGCTCGTCGCAACAACCAACGGCGGCAGTGAGCACTCGCGCGCACAGACTGGCGCTCCCGTCTGCGCTAGAATCACATTGGTTCCAATACTGCGCAGCAACGTGCTCTTGCCCGACATATTCGAACCGCTGACAAGCAAGAACGTCTCTGGCGGTCCTAGAGTGACATCGTTTGACACGCGGACTTGCGCGCGTATGAGCGGATGTCCGAGCTGCTCACCGGTGAACTGTTCGAGCGCCGGATCAACCGTCGGGAAAGTCCATTCGGGTTCGTCGTGCGCGACTGCTGCTAAACTGGACAACGCTTCGAGTTCAGCGAGCACGGTGAACCATGCGGGCGCTGTCGCGCCATGCGCTCGCCGCCAACGCTCGCACCAATTGAGCAGATGAAAATCACACAACGCAAATATCTGCGCGATCAGGTACAACAATCCTAACAAGGAGGAGTGACGCCAGGCGGCAACTCTTAAACGGCGTTGCAGGTCTGTTAAATGTGATACGGGCTGAGTGAAACTTCCGCCAACTACCGACCGCATGCGGTCAAACGCCGTGATGCCTGTGGGCAGTTGCTCCAATAAACGGAAACTTGCCACATAATGAGAAACGTCGTTCTGCCGCGAAGCCAACATGTTGAAGGTGCGGTGAATCGCGGGAACATAGATCACGCTCAGCAAGACGTTCGTCGCGAGTGTGGTAATCGTCAGCACCAAACCCAACCAGCCCCATCCGACGGCAAATGCGGCAAGTATCACCAGCCACATCGCATGCAGGGCGTAGATGAGCAAATTCAAACGAGTTCGTCCCAAGACCTGCGGCGGCGCCTGACACCAATTAAGAAATGCCGAAGGACCATCCCCCAGCCGCGCGAGCAAACTGCAGGCGACTTGAAACTCGTCGCGCCAGTTGGCCTTGGGCGCGAGTTCTCGTATCGCTTGTTGCCGCACGAGTATCTCATCGGGTGGCGCCGGCTCGGCTAGCCACGCCAACAGCATTTGACGACCGAGTGGCGTGTAGGCCGCACACAGCCATTTGTAGAGCGAGGCGTGCCCCAAACCATCCAGGTCACGGAAGAGCCCACGCTTGTGAGCAGGCACGGACACCTCGATGTCAGCCAAGGCATCCCAGTCACGACGACATCGAGCCAAACGCTGGCTCAGAATCCGCCGATAGGCGTTGCCGACCGCTTGCTCGCGTTCGAGCCGTTCGTGTTTGACAACCAAACCAAGAAAGACGACGAAAAGTCCGGCTGCGAGCACGTACGCCGTGTTGCTCGGCGCATCCGTCAACGCGTTGATGATGGCGATGGCAATCGCGGGCAGCGACGTAGCGCCCCGCCAGCGCGAAAGACGGAGAGATTCAGCGGCCCCCGCGGCCAGCCGCTCATCCCAACGGGCAAGCTGCCCCAGATAGTATATCGCGGCCGGGGAATCCCCCTGGCGTTCGGCAACCGGCATGTTGCAATTCGTTCCTTGAATCAAGCGTACGCATAGTGGAACACGACTCCACCGCTCGTGGGGATCTTAACGCGCCCAGCCGTAATTGCCTATCGGCATTCAGCCCGAAATACGTGGCGACAACGGCGAATGCGTAGCCGTTTCGATAGTCAGTGATTATAGTCGACGCTGCCTGCTGTGTGAGTCACCACGAAACAATGGATCGTCGCTCCACATCATTCTTGCAGTCAACGTTGCATCGCCCTGGGTCCTCGTACACACACTTCGTGCGGTTATGGCAGAGAAATCACGCGTTACTTTTCTCGACTTCGCACGTGGCTTCTCGATGATCGCAGTCGTGCTCTATCACACACTGCAACCCGCCGCTGAGGGCAAGTTGGCGATGGCCATACGGTTTGGCGGTTCCGGTGTGCACGCCTTTCTGTTCTTGTCGGGCTTCGGCCTGATGATGTCGAGTCTGAAACGGCCCGACTTGCAGGGCTTCTTCACGCGCCGCTTCAAACGCGTGCTGTTGCCCTACTATCTCTTCGTCACGTTCATCGCGATTGTGAGTATCTTCCTGCCGCTTTATCCTGGTGATGGGTTACGCGCGTATCTGGGACACATTCTGCTGTTCCGGATGTTTGATGAGTCGATCATCGTCAGCTTCGGCTACCATCTTTGGTTTCTGGCGACAATCATTCAGTTCTATTTGATCTATCCCCTGCTCTTTCGAGTTTATCAGCGACTGGGCGGGCGGACGACACTGTGCCTCGCGATTCTAATCAGCACACTCTTCGGCATACTCACGGTGTGGCTCGATCGCACCGAGTACCGCATCTACAACAGCTCGTGCCTCATGTTTCTTTGGGAGTTTGTATTCGGCATGGTCGTCGCCGAAGCTTACATCTCCCATGGCTTCCGTTTCTGGGAAACATCTGCGATCCGCGTTGGCATCATCACCATATTGGCGCTGATCGCGGAAGTGTTGCTAGTACTGCGGGGCGGCGAGATCGGTCAGTTGCTCAACAATCCCGCCGCGATGTTCGCTTTCGGCGGCCTGACGATTCTGACCTATCGTTTGATCCGCTACCTGAAGCTTGTGTGGTTTGAGCAGGCCATCCTCTGGTTCGCGAAAATCTCATATGAAGTGTATTTGGTGCACGGCGTCATTGTCACGCGTTTGTACTACTATCTGGCACCGACTGCTCTGTCGTCGAAGCTGATGGTGCTCGCATGCACCTTCACACTGTCTCTGGTGTGCGGCGAGTTGTATTACCGCTTGCTTTCTGCCACACTCTTTCGCAACGAGCGAGTTGCCGCGGCGAAATCATAAATGCACGTGGCATGTCCGCCGAAAGGCGCTAGTTGCGGTTCTCACAGGCGATGGATGCTCGAGCGCGCTGCAAACCGATGCTAACGCGTAGCGGCGGACTACTGCACGCATAGACCAACGCTAACGAAGAAGCTTGCGAGGAACAATAGCATGGCGACATACCGCGTAGGAATTATTGGTCACACAGGCCGTGGCAACTACGGACACGATTTGGATAACGTGTGGTTGCGTATTCCGGGTGTCGACATCGTTGGTGTGGCCGATGCCGATCCCACCGGGCTGTCAAAGGCCGTCCAGCGACTTGGCGTCACAAACGGTTTCGCAGACTATCGGGAAATGCTCGATCGAATGCAGCCCGACATCGTGAGCGTCGCACCGCGTTGGTTAGACCAGCACGCGGCCATGATCACCGCGTGCGCCGACCGCGGCATTCACGTATTCACTGAGAAACCGTTCTGTCGCTCGCCTGCCGAGGCCGATGCAATCGTGCAGAGCTGCGAACGACATCAAGTCAAACTGGCCATCGCCTTTCAAACTCGTTACAGCCCCAAACTAGCCATCGTTCGTCAACTCCTCGAACAAGGCAAGATTGGAGATCTCATTGAGATCCAAGCACGCGGCAAAGAAGATCGGCGTGGCGGTGGCGAGGATCTTTGGGTACTGGGATCGCACGTGCTGAATCTGATGAATCACTTTGGCGGTACACCGCACTGGTGCCATGCCGAGGTACGTCAATCCGGGCGCCCCATGCAAATGGCGGACGTGGTCGAAGGCAACGAAGGACTCGGCCCGTTGGCCGGCGATATCGTGCACGCGACGTTTGGCTTGGACAACGGGATTGTGGGTTCGTTTAATTCTCATCGCCATGCTGGGGCTGGCAGCGAAAGTCGCTTTGGTATTCGCCTGTTGGGCAGCAAGGGCCAGATTGAAATGAAGACCGGCCTGCTGCCCAATGCCTATCTACTGGCGGATCCCTTCTGGTCGCCCGGCAAGAGCGGCATCGCTTGGCAGCCGATCAGCTCTGCAGGACTGGGGGTCGAGGAGACTCGTCAAGACGGTGGATTGATTGCGGGCAACGTATTGGCGTGCCTTGATCTATTGGATGCGATCGAGCAAGACCGACATCCGGAAGCGAATATGTACGAAGCACGCACCACCGTAGAAATGATTGCCGCCGTCTTTCATTCTCATCTTTCCGGCAATCGAGTGGCGTTACCACTGACCAATCGGGCATGGCCGTTGCAACAAACGACCTAGTTTCCGGTAGATCGCACCGCGCGTCGCTACATCCGCTACGACGCCCCTTTCGGCTGCTCGCAAACCTCCAATGATTGGATTCAGAAAAGCAGCTGCGGCTTCGACATTCTGTCGTTGATCGTATCGCAAGATATCTTGGGTCGACTATTCGTGATCGCATCGATACACGACAACCTCGCAGTCGCTATTCGGATGAACAACAGAGGGGCAAATCATGCTGGATTCACCTTATCGTAATCTTCGTGTAACACGTGAGGCCATTGAGGAATTGATTCTCAGTGCCGCTCGGCAACACGCGCCGAACAAAGATCGCCGTATCGATGACCGTATCCCAATGACGGCGGCCGTCGAAGCAATGCCATTGACGGACGCCATGAACCCAACGGGTATGAAGATAGACATGTTGACGCGAGACGTGTCACTTTCCGGTGTCGGTTTGTTGACGCCGCTGGCAATCACTGAACGATATCTGTTATTGAAATTCCCTAAGCTCGAAGTTGTCACAGAAGTAATCTGGCGCGACGCGTTGGGCAACGGCGGATTTCAGCGCATTGGTGCTCGCTTCCTGTTGAAGTAATCTTGCCACGAGATGACTTCTCTGGAGTGCGGCCGCGCAGCTACCGCTTTCGATCGAAGCCGAAACGCACACGCGACAACCAATCGTCCAACACCATGCCGACGTCGCTAGGCCAATGGATGCCACGCGCGAATTTGTCATTCGGCTGGAGTCCAGCTTTCGTGGTGCTTTGAGCTCGTATGAAAAGCGATAGCTGCGCGATCGCACTCCAAAAGTTGGACGCCGTAGTCGCGTCTTCGTCAGAACGACTCTCGGTTGTGACACAAGAACCGCGACCTGCGTCTGCGCGGATACTGGGCGGCAGACACCAGGCCGATCTGCTACAATCTCCCGCCATCGGTTCATACGTTCTGCCTAAGCATGAGGGATCGCAGGGTGACAACCGTCATTGTTTGGTTTCTAACTAGCGCGACGATCATCGTGATCGCCGGTTCCATGCTAACGGCGTTCGCAGATGCGATTGCTGAGTTGACAGGGCTTGGTCGTCTGATTGTCGGGAGCGTTTTGTTGGCGGCCGGTACGTCGCTACCGGAACTCACGGTCGACATTGCCGCCGTGCGGCTCGGAGCAGTCGACTTGGCTGCCGGAGATCTACTGGGAAGCTGTCTGATGAACTTGTTCATCCTGGCTCTGTTAGATTTGACGAGCCGATCGCGCGGCAAAATGCTGTCGCGTCAAAGCGCCGCGCACGCTCTATCCGGATCCGTCAGTATCGTGATGACTGCCGTCGTTGCTTTTGGGCTACTGACAGGGCCGCCCTTCGCGCGATATGCAGTCATGGGGATCAGTCTCGTGGCGCCGCTGGTACTGTTGACGTATTTGCTTGGCGTGCGACTCGTATATCTCGACCAGCGGATCGCCGTACGTGAGTTTGCGGAGAAGGAACCTGATCATGCCGCGCCGACCACCCGCATGACATTGCCAACAGCAATTGGTGGGTTCGCCGTGTGCGCGATTGTGATTCTCCTGGTCGGCCCCAGCATGGCTCGTTCTGCCGAGCAGCTCGCCGAAATGACCGGCTTGGGCGACACTTTCGTGGGCACCACACTCGTCGCCCTGTGTACATCACTGCCGGAATTCGTATCGATGTTGGCTGCGTTGCGAATCGGCGCGCTCGATCTGGCGATCGGCAATGCATTCGGCAGCAACGCCTTCAATATGGTGTTGTTTCTGCCACTTGATCTGGCCACATCAGAGCCACTGTTTTCTGTCGTTTCTATGCGGCATGCAATTACAGCGATCGGTGCCATCATCGCGACACAGATCGTGATTCTCGGACAACTTTATCAAGCCGAACGTCGGATTCGCGGCATCGAACCCGACGCCACCTTGGTAATCTTCATCGTTGTCGCTGTTCTTGCCACGATTCATTTGATTCCGTAGTGCATAGTCGAACGCTAAGTTGCGTCGAAGAACCATAGCGGCTGTTCATTTGGAGTGCGGCCGCGCAGCTGCCGCTTTCGAACGAAACCAAGCGGTATGCGCCACAAAGAATACCGATCAATAGTGCGGCGGTCTTTCGTTGGGATCCAGCGGATTGGCGTTACTTTCGATCGTCGTCTCCAGTCGCTCCAGTTGCCGGACCAAGCGGACTTTGAGATCATCGTGTTCCTTGCGTAATAACACAATGACTTCATTGAGTTGCTGCAGGAGGTGGTCTTGATGTGTCGCCACCTCCTCCAGCCGACGCAGTCGTTCTTCGTATTGAGCGGTCGTCATCGAGTTACTCGCACTTCGTAGTCAACGGAAAGCCGACCAGTATAACGCAAATGTCCGATTCGCAGTCAGAGCTCGACGCACGAGATGTAATCCTCCTGTTCGTCCGATTTCCCGAGCCCGGTAAAGTCAAAACGCGGCTCCAACTGGCGCTGAGCGGCGAACAGGCGTGCGCGATCTATCAACGAGTGGCAACGCGTACGATTCAAACGGTCCGCGAGTTCGCTCAGCAATCCGGTGCGGCGTGGGAAGCACATTTCGCGGGCGGCAGCGAGAACGAGCTTCAAGGTGAATTCGGTCCGGGAGTTTATGTCGCGCAATGCGGCGAGTCGTTAGGCGATCGACTTACATACGCCTTTGAACGAGCGTTCTCACGCGGAGCGCGGCGAGTCATCGTGATCGGAACCGATTGCTATGATCTCGACGGTGCCACGTTGCGCACAGCCTTTGCAGCTTTACGAGAGCACGATGCGGTAATCGGTCCAGCAACGGATGGCGGATACTATTTATTAGGGATGCGTCGATTCGGGGCCGATTGGTTCCACGGCATACCATGGGGCACGAACGAAGTATTTCAGGCAACGTGCGCCGTGGCAAAACGATCGCACGCGAAGTTAAAACAGCTTCGTAATCTATCCGACATTGACTATGTCGACGATTTGCTTACCCATCGCCGCGTCGATTCCGAGTTGTCAGATTTGCTGCCGACCACACACGCCGGCCGCTTGTCCGTAATCATACCTGCCATCAATGAAGCTCAATGCCTGACGCAAACGCTGGCAACAGTTGGTCCGCCGGCAGCGAATCTTGAAATCATTTTTGTCGATGGAGGTAGCCAGGATGCGAGTTTGCAGCTCGCCGCCGACTGGGGCTGCACCGTAATTCGCTCACCGGCCGGTCGCGCGAAGCAAATGAATGCCGGCGCTGTTGTGTCGTCTGGCGATACACTTATGTTCTTGCATGCGGATACTCGACTTCCGCCCAAGTACCGGTCTCATATCGAACGTTGCCTGGCAGCCGGCAACATGTTGGGCGCATTCCGCTTGTCCATCGCTACAGATAGCCTGGTTCTACGCGGCGTCGCCCACGGAGCCAATTGCCGCGCCCGATTCTTCTCCATGCCCTACGGTGATCAGGCACTCTTCATGCGTGCCGAGACCTTCTTTGCTGTCGCTGGCTACCCCAACTTACCCATTATGGAAGACGTTGAATTGGTGCGAAGTGTTCGACATCGAGGCCGCGTCGCTACGTGTGACGCGCCGGTATCCACGTCCGCTCGGCGGTGGCAACGCAAAGGCATCGCCCAAACGGTTTTGTTGAACCAGTTCTATCTGGCCGCGTACATGCTGGGAGTGCGACCACAAACGATTGCTGATTGGTATCGTCGCTAGCTGGAATCTGTTGATATTTCTCTGAGATCTCGCCACGACCAGCGAATCACTCCTCACGAATATCGAGATCATCTACAAAACTGTGGCTGGCCGCTAACG
>JAGQPK010001179.1 GCA_020426755.1 Planctomycetales bacterium | reverse complement strand
CAGCCACTTCTCGCACTTGGCTTGGCGCAACACTTCACGCACCGACGGCGGTATCGGCGCAGTCAAGTATCCATTGGTTGCGGATCTCAACAAGAAGATCGCTGCGGCTTACGACGTGTTATTGGACAGTGGCATCGCCCTGCGCGGTTTGTTCTTGATTGACAAGGACGGAATCGTACGCCACCAAGTCGTCAACGACCTGCCGTTGGGACGCAACATTGACGAAGCGCTGCGTATTGTAAAGGCACTTCAGTACTTCGAGCAGAACGGTGAAGTCTGCCCCGCCAACTGGCAGGAAGGTAAAGCGACCATCAAGCCGACGGTCAACGACAGCAAGTCGTTCTTCCAACAGGAATACACAAAGTCGACGTAAGGTTGTCTTCGACATCACGGGGCATTTTTATACAGCCTGCCCAACTTATCTCTTGCTGCCTCTCGATCTCATCACGAGAGGCAGCGGTCGAATCTTTTTAGATGACAGCAACGTACCGTCTAGTGTCTTTGCTTGCTGAGATATCACAAGGGAAGTTGATGCGGCCGCTGTGACAAGTTCTAGTGGGCTTCGAGCCAATTATCACCCCAGCCCATTTCAACCACAATCGGAACATCCAGGGGCAGCGCATTCTGCATCGCGTCGCGGATGAGTGGCAGTACTGCATCGCGCTCGGACTTCTTCAGATCGAAAACGATTTCGTCATGCACCGTTAGCAGCATTGTCGTATCGAACTGGTGCTCGTTCAGCAATCCGTGCACTCTGATCATGGCCAGCTTAAGCATGTCGGCGGCCGTACCCTGAATTGGGCTATTCATCGCCAACCGCTCCGCAGCGCCACGCAGCGAGCCATTCTTCGAATTAATATCGCGCAGCGGCCTGCGTCGCCCTAGCTGCGTCTGCACATAGCCATGATCGCGACCGAATTGAATGGTGCGGTCGATGTAGGCGCGCACCCCCGGGTATTCCTCGAAGTAATTCTTGATCAGGGAATTGGCCTCATCACGCGGAATGTTCAGGCGTTGCTGCAAACCGAACGCCGAGATGCCATAGATGATGCCGAAGTTGACCGTTTTCGCCTTGTCACGCATCTCGCGTGTAACCTGATCTAACGGCACTTTATAAACCTTGGCTGCCGTGACTGCATGAATGTCGACTTCATTTCGGAACGCGTCGATCATTCCCTCATCACCGCTCAGCGCTGCCATGATCCGCAGTTCGATCTGTGAGTAGTCCGCTGAGAGCAACCAGTGATTGCTGTCTCGCGCAATGAACGCGGCGCGAATCTCGCGTCCTCGTTCCTTTCTTACCGGAATGGTCTGCAAGTTCGGTGCGTTGGACTGCATGCGTCCCGTCGCCGTCCATGCTTGGCTATACGTCGTATGTATGCGCCCCGTGCGTGGGTTGACAGCTTGGGGCAACTGGTCGACGTAAACCGACTTCAGTTTGACGGCATTCCGGTACTCCAACACGTCGCGCACGATCGGATGCAGATTAGCCATCTTCAGCAGATCGGCTTCACGTGTCGAATATTGGCCAGTGGCCGTCTTGCCGGGCTTGTCCACTAACTTCAACTCATCAAACAACACCTGTCCCAACTGTTTGGGCGAGTCAACGTTGAATGAGTGTCCGGCTGCGGCGAAGATCGCTTGCTGCAACGTTTCGATTTCGTCAGCCAACGCGTTCGAGTAACGCTGCAATGCTTCGACATCAATTCGAATCCCTTCCCGCTCCATGTCGACCAGCACTTCGATCAACGGAAACTCGACACGAGCGCAGAGGTCATCGAGCTTTTGCTCGACAAGTAAAGGTTGGATCTTTTCCTTCAACTGCCAGGTGACATCGGCGTCCTCGGCAGCATATTCGGCCAACTG
>JAGQPK010001178.1 GCA_020426755.1 Planctomycetales bacterium | reverse complement strand
GACGTCAAACGGCTCGCCGGCGATCAGTGCCGCTAATGCGAGTTGCTTGGCTTCAAAACCGTTATCGACCACGGTGACAGTGGCCCCGGCTTTTTTCAGCACGAATGACAACAGTCGCTGATTGTCGTGACCGTCTTCCGCCAGCAGAATCCGACAACGGTCAGGGAGTTTGCCGTCCGTGTGCGGTATCGTTCTGTTCGTTTTGGGGACCGTGGGTTCAAGCAATAGCGGGACGCCGGCGATCGACGGCACCGGCAACGTCAACCGCATGGTTGTGCCGGCGCCGGGCCTCGAATTCAGCACGACAATATCACCGTCCAGCAATGCAGCCAGTCGCTTACTAATCGCCAGGCCCAGGCCAGTGCCGCCGTAGGAACGTGTTGTGGACGTGTCGGCCTGATTGAAGACCTCAAACATGCGAGCCTGCTGATCGACGCTTAAACCAATTCCTGTATCAGTCACATCAATCTGCCAGATGGGGACTTGCTCATCGACGATGCGTGACGCGATGTGGACCCCACCGATCTCCGTAAACTTGATCGCATTTCCAATCAAATTGACGAGAATCTGGCGAAGTCGAGTTGGATCAGAAGAGATGGTGCGTGGTAGCGGTGAGTCGAAGTTGAGCGAAAGCACTAAGCCCTTCGCCGCGGCTCGCACATCCATTAGCAATGCAGTATCGCTCAGCAGTTGATGAGGGGATACGGCAATCTGTTCGACGGTAAGCCTACCTGCTTCGATCTTGGATAGATCGAGGACGTCGTTGATGATCGTGAGCAAATGTTCGCCGTTACGCTTGATCGTTCCTAATGCGTCACGAACGCCTTCTGGATCTAAGTTACCCGTGTCCATCAACTCGGAGTAGCCAAGTATCGCCGTCATGGGCGTACGAATCTCATGGCTCATGTTGGCCAGGAAGTTCGTCTTCGCTTGATCTGCCTCTTGCGCTTTCGACAAGGCTGCCGTCAGCGATTGCTCGAAGTCGTGCTCGCTGCGCACCACGACGACAACGAACGACATGATGCAAGAAATCAGGCCAATTTCACCCATGACATCCAGCAGGCGATGATTGTCGACCGTCAATTCGTTAGTGATAGGAATGTGCAGATATTCCACGACGTAGAAACCGGCAACGACGCCGATACTAGCGAGCGTCCAGACGATACCGCCACGAATGCCAGTCAACAGCGTGGCGGCCAGCGGTATCGTTGTGAACCAAACGATGGCTGGACTGTAGTGGCCTCCATGGCACGCTGAGATCATCGTGTACGCATAGAAGGACGCGGCAATCGTCATGTGCCCGCAAACGAATGGCGAGTATCCACGTCGAATGCAGAGCGCGTTGAGGTAAAACAACACGCCGCAGATGGAGATCTGCAGCACGCCCCATGGCGAGTTCATCAATTGGAACACGACCATGTAAAAGTATACGGCCACGAACAGCGCACTATTGAACATCACGATGCGGTGGTACAACCGCAACAGTTCTTGATTAGCCCGGGCGTTCGCGGGAAGAGCCCAGTTCACGTAAGTTTCAAGCAGTGCCTGCATCGAGATAAGAATGCAATGTGACTCGCACTCCGCCACAGCGGAGTTGCCGCCGGACGCACTTTGCGGGTGACCGAACCCAACAAGGTAAGTGGCAGCGCAACGTTGAATTCGTAATTCTAAATGCTGAATTTCTAAGTGACCTTGTTTGAAGCCGCCTACCGTTTCGAATCGCTACTCATTTCAAATGCACCGACAACACGCCAAGAGAGACGCGGCGCGACGAAGATTTGACCGTGGGGCAGGGCTTCTCATATCCCGCAGGTTCCGTCACAATCTTGCGACTCAACTAAAACATGGAAAGTCAGGGGTAGCCAG
>JAGQPK010001177.1 GCA_020426755.1 Planctomycetales bacterium | reverse complement strand
ACGGCAAAGGGCAGCTGATCGTTGACGAACAAGTCCAGTCGCCATTGCTGAAAGCCACCAAATGCGACCTTTGCAATGATCTGCTGGGAGGCCCCGTATGCCAACGAGCCTGCCCACATGACGCACTCGCACGGATCGACCTGACAAAACCGGATGAGCTCGCGCAGTGGATTGCCCGGTAATTGCTCGAGCCCACACGATCAAATGAAGTAAACGGAGTTCTCTCGTGTCATCGTTCCGCATCCGACGCTATCGCAATTCGCTGGGCACAGCAACTCTGCTGCTGTGCTTTGTCGCCTATCTCAGCTGGTGCCAACAGCATCTTATCGACACGCGACTCGACACGGGTTACCTCTTATACGGCTGTGTGATCGTATTGCTGGCGTTCCACTGGCGCAAACGACTCAGTTTTCTGCCCCTGGGCAAAGCTTCGACTTGGATGCAGTTCCACATCTACACGGGGCTGGCAGCGTTGCCAATCTATCTCGCCCATGCGGGCTTCCAGCTTCCGCAGGGCCGCTTGGAACTCGTATTGAGTTCGCTCTTTACGTTAACGTTCGTCAGCGGAATTGTCGGTCTCTACGTTACTAGGACGTATCCGCAGCGTCTGACAAACGCTAGTCAGCAAGTTCTTTTCGATCAGATTCCCGCCGCCCAGCATCTAGTAGCGCAGCAGGCCCGGCAGCTCGTGCTGCAGCTTGTGCAAGAACCAGGTACAACGACGCTGGCACGTTTCTATCAAGAGCGGTTGCACACCTACTTTGAACAACCGCGCGGCTGGCGGTTCACACTACGACCGGGTATACAAACACGGCGTGCTCTCATGAGTCAGCTCACGAGCATCCAGCGGTACTTTTCCGCTCGCGAGCAGGTCGCTGGCGATCAGATGTTTCAACTCATTCGGCAAAAGGATGATCTCGACTATCAGCAGGCATTGCAGACAATTCTGCGTGGCTGGCTATATCTACACATCAGTTTGAGTTACGCGCTGTTCGTCGTGGGTGCCGTCCACGGAGCATTGGCCTTGTATTTCGCCGGAGGTGCTCAGTGAGCGAGTCGCCAGAACCGCGTCGCCGTCAGTTGCCATACGACCGGCCGAATGATCGCTGGATTTGCGGTGACGCCGATCGCGGCCACGCATGCCCATTCGGTCCGACGCTGCATGGCATCTGCTCGCGACAAGCCGATTGTCAGCCGTTGCGCAAGGACGGTCGCTGGGTGTGTGGTCGCGCTGTCTGCTTTGGCGGCCCATGCGCTGACGGCCCCAATGCGAATGGAGAATGCGGTGGGCCGGTGCGTAACTGCACGCCGCGCGCACGTATGCGTTGGTCGCGGAGCCGGACCATCCTGGCCGCCGTCGGCCTAACCCTGGGCCTGCTGATTGTGTGCTTAACTGTCGCACGACGTG
This sequence comes from Planctomycetales bacterium, assembly GCA_020426755.1. Taxonomy (GTDB): domain Bacteria; phylum Planctomycetota; class Planctomycetia; order Pirellulales; family Pirellulaceae; genus JAGQPK01. The sequence continues at coordinate 460 of JAGQPK010001177.1, read as the reverse complement.
AGACAACAATCAGCCCCGGTCCACTTAGCTCCAATCATGCCACACTCCTAGACGGACATGGGCAAGGGCAACGCTGTTCCGCTTGCCACGCATCCGCCACGGGCGGACCGAGTCATTGGTTCGCCAGCTTGATTCGCACGACACCGACGCCCGTGCCTGCCCAAAGTCAGCTTTGTTTGGATTGCCATCAAGAACAGTTCAGTGAGTTCGCGCTGCACGCCCACGGCGTTTCGCCACTAACGCTGACGGCATTACAAATGCCGGCGGATACGGAAACCACCGAAGTTTCGCTCACCAGCGACGGCAACATGTTTCAAACGAGGTCTCATGAGGGATCTCATGAAAGACAGCTCGCTTGCAGCACGTGCCATCACGAACATCAAGGCGATCAGCTTAAATCATTTCGCCTGACGAACGACCAGTGTGCATCCTGTCACCAACAGCCATTCGCGACGTTCCC
>JAGQPK010001176.1 GCA_020426755.1 Planctomycetales bacterium | reverse complement strand
CGAGATCACCCGGGCCCAGGTCCTGCGGCACGATTTGCTCGTCAACGATGACGTCTGTTCCACGCGGCAGCACGTTCTGCTGATACTCGCCCCGGCCGACGGGACGCGGCGTCGTGACGCAATAGCTGAGTTCACGCGGCTTGAAGCGTCGTGAATTCTTGGCGCCGGCTTGATACGCCGCCTCCGTCCACGGACCTTCGGTTAGAGTGACGCCAAAGTAGTCGAGCAATGTGCCCTGTGAGAAGTGCACTTTCGCGACTGCCAAGTTGTAGTCAACCAGCGAGCGGAAGTATTCAGCCTCGGCGTCTGCCAACCGACTCTGGGCATTCAAGACGAACTGCAACAGGCCCTCACCCTCCTGATTCAGTAAGACTTCGGAGGTTAGCCGCTGACGGGCGGCGATGACTCGATTGAAGTTCGTACGAGATTGGCGATAGGCCCGATCCAACTCGCTGAACGACTCACTCAACTCCGCATAGACATAGCGTTCTTGCTCTCGCAACAGTGCGCGTTCGCGTTGCAGTGTGAGTTCCGCGTTGCGAACCGCTGCATGGCCGATTCGATTGCCGATGGGCGTCGAGAGCTGTGCGCCGAACTGCCAGCCATCCAGGCTGCCGTCATACAGATCCCGGAACGCACTGCCATTCTCGCGATTGCGTTCACCGAATAGTGCGTCACCGAAACCACGCCGGCGATACAAGCCGACCAGGTCCAAGTTCATCAGCAGTCGGTTACGAGCGGCCAACAGCTCCATTTCACGCTGCTTGATCGACCATTGCTGGCGACGCAGTTCAACGCGGCGGAACATGGCTTGGTCGACGGCTTGATCCCAGTCGAAGACAATCTCCGCCTTCGTCGGCTCATCCGCAGGGCGAATCAGGCGGCCATCATTCACATCGATGCCGATCAACAGGCGTAACTGACGTTCTAGCGTATAGACGCCAACGCGTGCAGGTGACGTTGAAGTGTCAGTTCCAACGCCGCTCAATGCATCCGCGACCTGTGTCTGGAATTGGAAGTACTGTTCGCGTGTGAGGGATTCATCCAAGATGTTTCCGTCACCGACGTCAAGCTTCGTCTTGGCATTCCGCCAGCTCTCGAGCGCGGCATCGCGAGCGGCAATGCGGGCGTCAAGATTTCGATAGGCGTAGTACAGCAGCCAATAGGTTTCTTGCACGTCCTCGACGAGACTCCGGACCGAACGTTCGAAGTCAGCCAACGCGATGTCGGTTTTTACGCGAGCGACCATGATGCCGTTGTACGAGCCAACCGGCGTGTTGGGGCCAGCAATCCGGTTGAAGGCGATACCAGCACCGCGTAACAGCGGTTGGCGAAACTCGGCTTCAAACGTCGTTTCGTAATAGCTGGGAAACAATTCGAACGACGAGTTACGACTCGTACGCACCGTCTGATTTCGCAAAGCCAAGTAGGTACCGGTCGCAGCTCGCTTCGATACTTCCGTCTGAAACTGCCCGTTCTCCGTCGTCAATGATGCCGCCTGGGCCGCGAACCCAGCACCCGCAAACAACGGGTTGTTAAACGAGCGATCGTCGCGACTCAGAAATAGACCACTCGCCAACTGAGCGTCGAAGGCGCTCAAGGCGGCCTCTTCGCCCGTCAGCGGATTCGTGACCTGCAACGACGGATCGTAAACACTCGACATCGTCTGCGGCGATTGCACGATGCGACCGCCAATCTCGCGCATCACCTGGCTGTTCGCAAGTGCTAACTGCACGACTTGGTCCAGCGACACGGTCCAGATTTCTTCCGGCTCGGGCTCGCGCACCGTATGTGGCCGCAACGGATGTTCGCCAATCGCGCTGGCAGGCTGCACGCAGGCGTCGGGATACTCGATCTGCGTCGCAACC
>JAGQPK010001175.1 GCA_020426755.1 Planctomycetales bacterium | reverse complement strand
GACCATCGATCCACGCCAAGATGTACCACCGTTTCGGCGTAGCCTGTACTTCACTCACTCACGAGACGATCAACATGAGTTGCTGTCGATGTTCGATGACGCCGACATTCTGCGCTGTTATCGTCGCCAGGAAACGGTGTTGCCGCAGCAGGCACTCGCACTGACCAACAGCAAATTGGTACTCGAGCGTGCGGCGGATATCGCGGCGAACATTGAATCAGACGCGTCGGCGGCCGCCTCGTCAGAATCGGACAATGACGTACACGACCGAGCGTTTGCCGCACACGCCTTTCGCGTCCTGTTGTGTCGTGAACCGACAGCCGTTGAGCTTGACGCGAGCTGCCAGGCACTCGACAAATGGCGAGCGATCTTGACGGATGAGGCCGACGCCGCGCGAGCGAGCCGTGAACGTCTGATACACGCGCTGCTCAACCACAACGATTTTGTCACCATTCGCTAGGAAATGTTCTGAGGCTCGGTATGTGTGATTCTTGTTTTATTTGTATTGCGACTCAATTCAGTCTGCCGCGACGGCGCTTCCTACAACAGTTTGGTGGTGGCCTGGGCAGCATCGCCCTTGCTTCCCTGCTGCAACGCGACGCCGGCGCCGCGCCGTTCTCGACAAAACTAAAGCTGCCAGATGCCTCGCCGAAAGCGAAGAGCGTTATCTGGCTGTTCATGCGTGGTGGCGTGAGCCATATGGAGAGCTTCGATCCGAAGCCGCAATTGAATGCTTACGCCGGCAAGTCGATTAATGAAACGCCTTGGAAGGACGTGCAATCTCCGGAACGCCTGAAGAAAGTGCGCGTCGTCGTCGTCAACGATGCCAACGGGCAGCAACGGAACAAGCTGTTCCCACTGCAGGTCGGCTATCGTCGCTGGGGACAGAGCGGCATTGAAGTGAGCGATTGGTTCCCGCATATCGGCGCGCGGGTCGACGACATTGCGATCGTTCGCTCGATGTGGACAACCGATGACAACCATGGGGCGCAGATCCAATTCCACTCTGGACGACACATGCTCGATCCGCGTGAACCGACGATTGGGGCCTGGATCAACTATGGGCTCGGCTCCCTCAATGACAATTTGCCCCAATTCATCACCATGGGCCCGCGTTTCTTCGATGTGCGCGACGGCCATTACTTGGGCCCCGCGTACGACGCCGTGCCGCTCAAGGTCGACCTGGAACGGCCGCTACCGTTTGCGAAGCCCGAGGTGCCGCGTACTCTGGCCGATCAACGAATCACGTTCGATCTGATTCGAGATTTGAACGGTTTAGCCGAGCAGCAGTACCCGGCAGACGCGACCTTGAGCGCCCGGGCGCAATCGTATGAATTGGCGTTCCGAATGCAGACAGCCGTTCCCCGTGTTATCGATTTCTCGGATGAAACGGAGGCGACGCAGCGGATGTACGGCCTGGACCGCGATGTTACCCGCCCGTTCGGATCGCAGCTCCTGGCGGCCCGCCGCTTTGTCGAGCAAGGAATTCGCTTCATTCAGATCATGCATGGTGACGGTGCCGCTGGTGCGTGGGACGCACATTCGAATCTGTTGGATAATCACAAAGGACTGACAGCGCAAGTCGATTTGCCAATCGCTGGTCTACTGCAAGATCTCAAGCAGCGCGGACTGCTCGATGAAACGATTGTCGTCTTCGCAACGGAATTCGGCCGCACCCCCGGCTCTCAAGGAACGGGGGGGCGAGATCATCATCCATTCGGCTTTTCGATCTGGATGGCTGGGGGCGGAGTGCGCGGCGGTGTCGTCCACGGTGCCACCGACGAGATCGGCTTCCATGCTGTTGAATCACCCCATTACGTGACTGACGTTCACGCGACACTGATGAAACTCTTGGGTGTCGACGCGCGACG
>JAGQPK010001174.1 GCA_020426755.1 Planctomycetales bacterium | reverse complement strand
CGAAGTTGAGGCCATCGACGGGAGGGGGAACTACGCGCCTTTTTCTATCCTGAAATCTAAAATGAGTGCCATTGGGCTAGAGCCTATCGGCAAACTCACTCGCTACGATGGTAACGCGTGGCGCGAACCCATTCAGCTCGCACACATCGAGTGTCTTGCGCCTCGAGACAAATCAGCCTACCCAGCGATTCCCAGCTTCGGTCGGCTCAACTCTTTCAGCGTATCAAGATGCGCGATCGCTGCGCCCAGTGCTTCCTCTGCGATCGCCCGAGGCGCGGGAGCGTTCTGAAGCCTCTCGATGCTGCTACGCAGATAGTCGATCTCTTCTTCCTGACGTCGGCGAACTTGCGGAATCAGAAAATCAATCGACAAGTCATGCAGATCCGTGAACTCCATCGGGAACTCCGACGCAGCGACGGTACCACCATGTTCAAGAATGACCGAGCTAATGCGGTCGGCCATCAACTGCTGATCCTCAGCGATATGGCGCAGAGCCGTCAACTCCGCGGAATTCGGATCGGGACTCCACGGCGGCGCACTCGCCAAGTACATCGGAAGCGACCGCACGTGCATCGCTTGCAAACGATTTAGGATCGCCAACGGATCAGACTGTGCCATTCCATTACCCTCAAAACAGATGCCGGGTTGCAGCCAGCGTCCACTCGTTGATCGTGTTTGTATAGAACAACATTGTCACAATCGGCAGCACGAGTATTGCCAAGAAGGCTCCGGACAGAATTGGCACGACATTCGACACGGTCGCGTTCGAATCCAACTCGGGATCGATCGTCATGACCTTCACGACTCGCAGATAGTAGAACAAGCTAATCGCGGTGTTGATACCGCCGACAACCAGTAACGTCATCAGTAACTTACTGCCAGTCGCCTGCCACCCTTCGGCCAGCGAGGCGAAGATGGCAAACTTGCCTAAGAATCCGGCCAGCGGCGGCAAGCCCACCAAACTGAACAGCGTCAACGCAAACAGGATGACAGACAGCGGGGCACGACGCACAAGGCCCGAGTAGGCCGAAATCTCTTCACTACCCAACGAATCTCGGTAGAAAGCGATCAGCGCGAAGGCCGCCAAGTTCATCAACAAGTAGATGGCGACATACAGCGCCAACGCTGCGATTGCATTGCGAGCGATTTCAGGATGAGTCCCCATGGCGACGATCGCCGCCGGCACGGCCATCATCATGTAACCGGCATGCGCGATGGTCGAATAAGCCATTAGTCGCTTGATGTTCGTCTGACCATAGGCGGCCAAATTCCCGAACGTGCAAGTCACCATCGAGATCACGGCGATCAACACGGCGATAAAGTGCCGGCTAGGTGCCAAGGCATCCGCACCATAGACCGCAGCATTCGCTTCCGCAGCGGTCAGTTCGTCACTGTCGCTGGCGGCAGCAGTCAGCGCCGTCTCAAAGTCATGTGACACAGCGGCCACCGCAGTCGGCGTATGCTGATAGTCACTCGGTACCATGCCGAAACCAATCGACAGTCTCACCAGCAGGGCCAAAGCACCTGCCTTGGAGGCAATCGACAGAAATGCGTTCACTTCCGCACTGGCACCCTCGAAAACGTCCGGGCACCAAAAGTGAAAGGGCACGGCAGACAACTTAAACGCCAAGCCAACACCCAACATCAGGCCGCCGAGAATCAACACCATCTGTTGATCACCAGACAATGTCGGCATCATTTCGGAAAGCTGAACCGCCATCGTCGGCAAGTGAGCTGAATTCAGTACGCCGGCCAGCAAGCTAATGCCATACAGCATGATGCCGGCCGTTCCGGCACCGTAGATCGAATACTTCAGCGCGGCTTCACTGCTCTTACGTTTTGATTTCAACTGACCGGCCAACGCGTACGATGGCA
>JAGQPK010001173.1 GCA_020426755.1 Planctomycetales bacterium | reverse complement strand
CTTTCAATTCCAAACTCGTAGATTCGCGAGGTGGTGGTGCCATCACTTGCATCATTTGGCCCGTCTCGTCTCGTAGCCGTGCAGCGGTTTTGAGTGTTAGCGAGATACCTTTAGGGTCACGATTGATGAAGATTGTTGGACCACTCAGCTTCATGACGCGTTCGATTCCGCCCATGGCCTTCAATTCTGGTGAGTCATTGGGCAGGTAAATCAGTAACTGGTCGAGCTTACCCTGCCGGTAGTCTGCGATGCCTTGAACTTGTCCGTCCTGAAAACTCCAGCTTTCCATCTCTTGTTCAGTCGATACTCGGCGCGCCTCTTCGCCGAATTGCCGCTTCAAATCCGTTGGAGTTGATTCTCGCAGTCGAAAAGCGTCCATTACCGAAGCGTCTTCGGCCAACGCGGACGAGCATGCCAACAGCACGATTAGGACCATTCGTAGCTTCATCGTGATCTCCCGCCAAATCGAATTGAGCTGAATGGGGAACTGTAGGTCACGAAGGGGGGGACGCGCCGATCGTGAAGTACGCACCGAACCGAGCGATCTACCGACGATGCGCTAGCTAACACTCCGGTTCATGGCAATTGCCAGTCCATTGTTACGCAGTGTTCTAGCTGGCCGGCACGCGACCAGTACTGATCCTGCTTCGGGCATGCAGAAAGGGTGCGTGTCACCGTGCGTTTGTGAAGTGCGTTTGTGTGAGTAGCAACAAACGTGCATGATGACACTCGGTCATTTGGTCGAAACGTGCTCGACGGCACACTCGCGACTCCATCGCACATCAAATCCGCGCGCACCGGTTCTTACGATCTCAACCTGGCGAGTCAGCATGGCAATCTCGTAGGCTGACGCACACGAAGGTATGCGGATTGCATCTCTCGTCAGGTTTATCCCAGCCTCGCGTCGCTTCAACCGGCAACTCGATTGCCCCGGAGCGCGAGTCAAATGGTCTTTGTTCTTCACCATTTGGACAGCGAACGTGGCCTTACACAACGCAAGAACGTGAACTCCAATGACCGTTATGCGGTCGACAATGGATTCCCGAACATGAGCCACCACAGTCCGTCATACAGTTTGACAATTCGCATACGCTATCACGGTGAGCCAGGGCAACTCGGTCGTGTCACAACAGCGATCGGCGAGGCCGACGGCTTGATTGGTTCGATCGATATCGTGAGTGTCGATGGCGCGATGGTGACCCGTGACGTCACCGTCAACGCAGGCAACGGTACGCACGGCGAACACATTGTTCAGCGCGTGCGTGAAATCCCTGGCATCGAAGTCGTGAATGTCTCCGACCGAACATTCTTGCTGCATTTGGGTGGCAAGATTGAGGTTGTCTCCAGAGTTCCCGTGAAGACGCGAGATGATCTGTCGATGGCCTACACGCCCGGCGTTGCGCGTGTTTGCCAGGCCATTGCCGACGATCCAGATGCAGCCTTCAATTTGACAATTCGGGGTAATACCGTCGCGGTAGTTACCGACGGTTCCGCTGTCCTCGGCCTGGGAAATATTGGAGCCCGGGCCGCCTTACCGGTAATGGAAGGCAAGGCACTACTCTTCAAGGAATTCGGCGGCGTAAACGCAGTTCCTATCTGCTTGGACACTCAAGATTCCGACCAAATCGTCGAAACTTGTCGATGTATCGCCACGACCTTCGGAGGGATCAATCTTGAGGACATATCCTCACCCCGTTGCGTCGACATTGAGACGCGATTGTCGGAGCTGCTGGACATTCCCGTGTTTCATGACGACCAACATGGGACGGCGATCGTCGTGCTGGCTGCTTTGCGCAACGCATTGCGGATTGTGGGTAAGCGCGCCGAGGAGATTCGTGTGACGATTAACGGTGCCGGCGCCGCAGGTATCGCCATC
>JAGQPK010001172.1 GCA_020426755.1 Planctomycetales bacterium | reverse complement strand
CTACCTAGAGCGAACCGTGCGGAATGCGCCACTACCGTTGCCCTACGTCGAGACTTGTATCCGTAAATGGGCAAAGCTACGTGCCAATGATCCGCAAATCGCCAAGCATCTACAAACGCTGCAAACGCGGCGAAAAAAGCTGAACTCCACCGTACGCGAAGTCAGTTTCACGCCCGCCAACGAACACTCCGCCGCGAAACCTGACACACGGATCGTTGCTTGGCATGGTATCGGTGAAGTCGCGGGCGCTGCCGATCAGCCTCAGTTGAAACATGGCGCTCAGCGATTTCATGTGGCGTACGGACTCGCGCTGCAAGGCTTGGGTCTGAGCAAGCTTGCCATCAACCTGATGCCAAAGTCATCTGGCGGGCTACTGCAAAAGTTTAAGTCTTTGCGCCGGACTGCGCCGCCAAGTCGAGTCTGGGGCATCGATATTGGGTCCACTGGCGTCAAAGCTATCGAATTGTCACTCGACCAAGCTGACAAGTCGATCACAATCACCGCCGCCAAATGGATTCCTCATGCAAACGCATTGGGCGACGCGATCGACCAGGAGGCATCGACCAGCATCTTGAAGCAAACGCTTGCTCAATTTCATGAAGAAGTCGAGGCGGAGTCGATCCAAGCCGTGCTTGGGTTCTCCGGACCGCGTACCTTGGGACGTTGGTTTGAGATTCCCGGCATGGATGCCAAGAAGTCGGCTGACGCCGTCGCCTATGAAGCCCGCATGCAGATTCCAATACCGATTGAAGATATCAACTTCGATTGGCACCGCTGGCCCAAAGCGGAAGGAGATGAGCGAGCGTTTCAGAATGTGATTCTCTTAGCCGCTCGCAAGGACCACATCGCGCAACAGCTCGATCTAGTTGCCGATCTGCCCATCCAAGTTGTCGGCGTGCAAAGTATTTGTTTGGCGCTCTACAACGCCGCCGTTCATGAATTGTTTCCCAAGCCCGTTGTTCCCGCTGAGTCGGACGACAATTCGGCGACTGACAAAGCCGTCTCAAGTGAACAGTTATGGCCCACGCTCGGAATTCTCGAACTTGGCGCCGAGTCATCCAACTTCGTAGCCGTCGGCAACAATTTCGTTCGCTATCGCAGCATGCCCGTCGGCACGCATCGCTTGGATCGCGAGTTGATGAAACAACTTCGCCTTACGCGCGACAAGAGCAGTGAGCTTCGGCAGCGGCCGGAAAGGGCGAGATGCCTGTATCAAGTTGAGCAGATTGTTCGCGATGTGTACGAGGAGCTGCTGAACGACTTACGGCGAACGTTGCGCGCTTACGAGACGGATGGTGTGCATTTCGACAAAATCGTAATCACCGGCGGCGGAATAGAAACACTTGGTGTCGCCGAAGTCTTGGCGACTCAGCTTTAGGGGAACAGCGCGATGAACACCCGCGTTACACGTCTCGTCGTCGTCATGTCATTCGTCTTCTTGACGGCGTGCGGCATGGATCAGGACGACATACGAAAATACGCAATTAAGCGTCCCAAGGATACGGATGCGCCTCCGGCCGCACAGACACCGCCTCCCAACGCTACAACATCGCCGGCAGGTACTGCGAGCGTGGATACGACCGCACTGAGCAACTCCGGACCAGTCGTGCCTGCGGCAGCAACGACAATCCCCCAGGCTACACCTCCGAACTCCGTTGCGAATGTTGCGCCCGGCATAGTCACCGGTGTCGTCCCTGACTTGGCCAATCTTTCCGATACACGTTCGCCTGGGGAACCGCTCGACGAGGTCGAACGGCGACGAATCACAATTGACAACCTCAAACGAATTGCAGCCGCCTTGCAGCAGTACGTCGCGGACAAAGGTGCGTATCCGACCGGTGCCATCCAAACTCCCACGGGCTCACCGCTCCTTAGTTG
>JAGQPK010001171.1 GCA_020426755.1 Planctomycetales bacterium | reverse complement strand
GCTCCGAAGGCCAAGCGTGTTATTTACCTATTCCAATCTGGCGCGCCGTCGCAGTTCGAAAGCTTCGACTACAAGCCACGTCTGGACGAGCTGCACAAAACTGAGCTGCCCGACACAGTTCGTATGGGTCAACGCTTGACAGGCATGACGTCGGGACAAGCGAGCTTTCCGGTCGCGCGATCGATTTTCAAATTCAAACAGCATGGCGAAGCGGGCACGTGGGTCAGCGAGCTGTTTCCACACACGGCAGAAATCGCCGATGATCTCTGCGTAGTGCGTTCGATGTATACGGAAGCCATCAATCACGATCCGGCGATTACGTTTTTCCAGACGGGATCGCAGTTGGCCGGCCGACCCAGCATGGGCGCGTGGATCGCGTACGGTTTGGGCACGATGAATCAGAATCTGCCGTCATTCGTTGTCATGATTTCGCGTGGTACAGGCCGAGCCGCCGGCCAACCGTTGTACGACCGCCTTTGGGGCAGCGGTCCCCTGCCCTCGCGCTACCAAGGTGTCAAACTGCGAGCGGGTGCTGAACCGATTCTCTATCTCACTAACCCCGCCGGTTGCGCTCCGTCGCTGCGCCGCAGTATGCTCGACGACCTGCAGGCACTTAACGCGCAGACTTTCGAGCGCACTCACGATCCGGAAGTAGCGACACGCATCGAACAGTACGAACTGGCGTTCCGCATGCAAACGGCAGTGCCGGACCTGATGGATCTCTCCCAAGAACCGCAGCATATCCTGGACATGTATGGTCCGGACGTACACAAGCCGGGAACCTACGCGCGCAACTGTCTGCTCGCCCGACGACTTGCCCAACGCGACGTACGGTTTATTCAGCTATATCACATGGGCTGGGACCAGCACGACAATCTGCCGGATCATATGAGCAAACAATGTCGCGACACCGACCAGGCGACAGCAGCATTGATCACCGATCTTAAGCAACAGGGGCTGCTTGAAGATACGCTAGTGATCTGGGGCGGTGAATTTGGTCGTACGGTCTATTGCCAAGGTACGCTCACCGACACAAACTATGGTCGCGACCATCACCCCCGCAGCTTTTCAATCTTTATGGCAGGCGGCGGAATTCGCGGCGGCATGACGTTCGGAGCCACCGACGACTTCGGCTACAACATTGTCGATGGCCCCATGCACGTCAACGATCTGCATGCAACGGTGCTACACTGCCTGGGAATCAACCACGAACGGTTGACAGTCAAGTTCCAAGGACTCGATTTACGCCTAAGCGGTGTCGAAGAACGACGCGTTGTGAAGGAAATCCTCGCATAACCAAGATTAAATTGCCAAGACGGGGAGACGCGGTGCCTGCTGTGCGATGCCCCCACGGCGAACTATCGCCCGCGTTGCTGAACAACTTGCATCGAGGCAAAGTCGCTGTGCATTTCACGCGGCAATTGAAACACTTCACCATCCGCATTGCAGAAATAGAGCGTCGATTCGGAAGGTTGACGTCCGTGTCCATCAGCCCAGATTGCTACGAAGTCGGGATGGGCGTTGAGCACTCTGCGCACGTATGTGTGATTGAATTGACTGCCGGAAGTTAGCGTTCTTGTCTTCTGCCACGTAGCGCCCTGATTACGACTTTGCCACTGGGCGACTTCGCCGCCGGGGTTAAAGGCCTGCGGACCTGGATCGGTAGGTGCGATGAGTCGCCAGTCATCGGCAGCAACTTGATGCAACTCGCCCGCATCGTAGTTATTGTCAGATGTCGTAATTGGTGACTTCTGCCAGGTGCCACCGGTCCAACGCGCCAGTGTCCAAGTCCGTGGTGCATTCTTGGGCCCGGACTCATAGCCATGGCTGGTCACATAGAGCAGCAGCGGTCGATCCTGTTCATCAAACTGCAAGTCTTTAA
>JAGQPK010001170.1 GCA_020426755.1 Planctomycetales bacterium | reverse complement strand
GACACCTACTGGTCACAGTGTGACAAGCGACTATTGACCAGCATCAAACCCGATCGACGTCGCGGTAATCATCACCAAATACGCGACATGGCGACTGCCTGTGGCGCAGCGGTCGTCTGGCTCGACTGCCGCATGCCGGCCGAACGCGAACTGATGCGTAAGTTTCTGGCCGACATGCAGGCCGGCAAGGCGATCATCCTGGGTTGGTACACGAGCGAGCGATCGGGGATCACCACCGCTTCGGAGTTCGGCATCGGCACAATCCCTGCCGATCACTACAACAGCTCTACGATGTTTGCCGGCACCGATCACCGCATCGCGATTCCAACAGTACCAAAGAAGCCGCCACTCGAGAACAACATCTATGTGGCGGTCTTTATTAGCGACGGCGACAACATCCAGTATGTGCAGCGCGCGATGCGCCGGATTTGGGACCGTGCTGCCGACAGTCGCGGCCGAGTGCCTTTGAATTGGACGATTGCTCCAGGCCTAGTCGACATCGGCCCGGGCATTTTGAACTACTACTATCAGAACGCAACGGCACAAGACTGCTTCGTGGCGGGTCCGTCAGGCATGGGCTACCTGATGCCTATCAACACCCTGGCGGAACTTGGAGCACCCATCGGCTCGCACTTGACCGAAGATCACAGAATGTCGGGTTACGCGCAGTTGACCAACACTTACCTGCAGCGCGCGGGCTTGAGAGTGGCAACGATCTGGGATGACATGGCGTTGGCACACCGAGCGATCTATGCCCAGGAGTGCCGCAGCTTATACGGCGCCACGGTGCAGAATTTCAAAGACGTTCCCGAGGTAGCCAGTAGTGTCGAAGCGAAGCGCACCCGTTTCGAAAAGTTGGTCGTTCCCTATGCCGGAAGCTACGAACATCTGCACCGCTCACTGACGCGAGAGATCCGCAATTGGGATGTGCAGGCGCCGTTGTTCCTAGCCTATCAGGTCAGCATCTGGGGTGAGATGAAGCCGGCACGCATCGTCCAGTTTGTGAACGACATTCAGCGCGAGTACGGCGAGCGGGTCACCTTCGTCCGCGCAGACCATTACTTCACGCTCTATAACGAAGCAGAACATCTGCCGTTCAATCTGGTGATGTGCTCCGAAACAACCGCGCGGAGCGTCCACGAGGAACTGGCGATTCCACAGGTGATTGACGGATCCCCATCAACACAATGGATAGCCGAGCAACCGGGCACAGCAGTAATCGAGATTGACTGCGGGGCGACTTATCACATTAGTCGTTACGCAATTCGACATGGCGGGAGCCCTGAAGATACTTCGGCGCACAAATCCCGCAACTTCGACCTGTCAGCAAGCAGCGACGGACAAGACTGGAAGACAGTCGACTCGGTTCGCGACAACATACAATCGCTGACGGATCGAGACCTGTCGCCGACCGATGCCCGATACGTGCGACTTACGATACTCGATCCGGGCGACGATCAGCGTGCGCAAGTTGCGGACATCGAAGTGTATGGATCGCGTTAGCTTCTGTCCGATCGGCCGACCGTTTTGGAGTGAGGTACGGCGTGCAATTTTGGAGTGCGGCCGCGCAGCTGCCGCTTTCTCTTCGTCCAAACGGCCGGATTCCTTCGTTTCGCCTGCGATAAACTCACATGAAAAGCGATCGCTGCGCGATCGGACTCCCGAGTCGCTATGGCGTGATGAATCCTTCGGGCGCTTTACCGCGATTGGTTTCAACAAAGCTGCGCACCGTGGTTGCATCGAACGCATCCAGTTTTAACAACCGGGCCCACGACGCAAGGGCAATCGCCGAATCGTTTGCCGCGCGTGGTGTGACAATAACACCGACTCCGCCGCCGTTGGCGTTGGGACTACCTTGCAGTACCAAGTTCTCTAGCGCAATTCG
>JAGQPK010000116.1 GCA_020426755.1 Planctomycetales bacterium | reverse complement strand
ATCGTTGGTGTTTGAGTTGACCGGATCGACCATCAACCTCAACGATTTGGCGCGATCAGGCAAATCGATTTTCACCGGAAGGGCAGCGCCGTCCTGCCGCACGGGTGGGCTTTCATAAAGCAATTGATCATCGGCATACACTAAGAACCGCACGCCGTCGACAGTACGGGCGTTGACCCATGCCGTGGCGTTGAACTGTTTGGCACCGGCCGGCAACAGGAACTCAATTGTCGAGGGGGCGTGTGCCCACAGAAATCGCTCGACCTTCTTGCCTGCGATCTCCGGCTGATTTCGATGTGTGGCTGAGGCGGCATCGCGATCTCGATTGACGCCCTTAGTCCCCTCACTCACAGAAACATCAACAGGACGCACGCGGGTCAGATCGAGAAAACTCGATTCTCGACCGACAACACCGGCGATCGTGTCTAGATGCTTCTGGATCACTTCCGCTTGTTCACGATTCGCCTCGTGAGCCGCTGTCGTCAGCCACATCTGGGCACGTCGCAACGCGTTGACGCGCTCGACGCCACGCAGAGAACGCGCCGCGCTGTACCAACTCGTACCCAGCTCAAGCTGTTCCTCAACGGTCGAGACACCATTCAGTTCGCGCGACACGGCTTCGCGCAACGGCTCTTCTGAAGCATCGCTTAAGAGCTGTAGTCCGCCGCCATCGAAGTCACCCTTGCCCAGCACTTGAAAACGGGCAACGGCCAGTTTCGCTTCTGCATTGTTGGGTTCACGGTTGAGCTGTTCGCGTACAGGTGCGATTTGCTCGGCCATTGATTTGAGTTGCAGCAACTCACTACGGCGTCTTGCGAGTCGTCGTCGATAGAACGTATCCGGTACGACCTTGCCCAGCGTATCGGCGAGCTCTGCGAGTCGCACTGCGTTGGCATATTGATCTGCCTGGACCGACGCATCGATCCAGTTCCCAATCAGACTGACATAGGGCCGCCTATCGTTCGCTTTGACGCGTCGGCCAATCGCCTGCATTGTCTTGTAACGCAGCTCGTCAACATCCATCTCGAAATCCAAGGCCAACGCATCGACGGCCTTGAGCGCTGTGTCTAAATCAGGTACGAGCGTTGCGCGCTGTAAGGCGGCCTTCACCAATACGTAACGTTCCGCCGGTGCCAGGTCCGCACTGGCTGCCTCTAACAGACGAGTAGGCCATTGGGCGACTGGCACGTCGTCGGCCTTGAGTTGCTGCAACAGCGGCGAGTAGACTTTGCGACGTGCGTCCGCCTGGTCGGTCTTGCTAGGAATCTTCGGATTCTGATCGTCGGCCAGCGAACTCGGTTTTGCTTGGCTGCCGTTGCTACGGCCCGCGGTACTTGGAGCGTCAGGTTGCTTGTCTGGGATCGCTGGCAATGGCGGCAAGACGTCGAGTTCGCCACGCAACTGTTTGACCACTCGCGTGACAAACTCGGAGCTCACACCACTGGATTGGGCGAGCGCAACATACGCATCCGCCAATGCAGGATCGCCTTGATGGTCAACGGACAAAAACGTAGCGGCCAACCGCCACGCTGTCGGCAAAGATTCTGCGAAATGATTCTCGGCAAGTGCAATTGCGATGGCAGGATGAATTTCGCCACGCCGCGTATCGAAAACCTGCTGATTGCCTTCTGGATCGGATAGTTTCAGGTAGGTCGTGCCACGCGTCACGACTTTAGCTGGCATCTGCCGAACCATCAGTGTGTCACCCGGGGCCGCTGCCTTTTGAGCCTCTGCGATGCCCGTCCAAAATTGATCGAGCGCCGCCAGAATCATTTGCGCGTCGCGTACGTCTGCACGAGAACCCTGCGGCGACGGATTGCGCGCCAGATTCTGCAGAGCACTCTCGGCCCCGACGAGATCACGATTGGCTAAAAGCGTCAGCGGACCGCCAATCGCATCGCTGATCGCAAAACGATTTGCACGACCTTCATCCGCAGCGGGCAATTCGCTCCAACGTGCAAGCGTCGGAACCGTTGGCACCGCAACATTAATTCGCTCCGGCGGCGTAGGTGTCACGTCAGGCGTATCGTTCTCAGGAGTGTCAGTCGTGCCCGGCGTGTCGTCGGCAGAAGTGTCTCTGTCGGAGGTTGCGGTCGCATTTGCACCTCCATCTGTGGGCACATCAGCAGTATCACCATCGTCCGGCACCGTCTCAGTCGCAGGTTGCGGCGGTGACTCGTTTGCATCCTCGGCGGCCACACTGCCCGCTTCGTCAGGAGCATCGGCGGTTGGTGGCGTCGGCAACGATTCTCGTCGATCGGGATCGACGGGCTCCGGCAACGTTTCGACCGAGTCGCTGCCGGTGCTGGCGGCAACTGAATCGCGCAGCGCTTGGGGCGTGTTCACGTGGTCGCGGTAGTAGCGATAACCGAACAACAGTAGCAGAACGCACCCCACACTAACCGCAGCAATTAACCACGGACGTTTTGACGTCGTCTCGCGAGTGCTTTTGCCGGGCGGATGAAGTCCGTATCCCATCGGCGTAGCAACGTTGATGGTGGGCAAGTCCGGCGCAAGATCCTCGCCAGGAGCCTGTCGCGCACGGAGCCATTCCTCGTAAACGTGCCGCTTGTCATCGGCCAGCAGACAAAGTTTCGCGGCGGCGATTTCATTGAGGAGCCGTTGAGAAAGCTCCGCCCGCGGACCGTTTTGGAAGGTCCGCAAATGAGCCATTTGCCGATCCGCGGCCGTGTGAATGACCTCTTCATTCGATTCGAAAAGGTCAATCCCCAACAGCCGGTAGTGGTTCGGCGGACGTTCCGCGTCGCGGATGCCGAGCCACTGGTAGTACGGATCGAAGTTTTCGGACATCCAATTCTCGGAATCAGTAGTTGTTGCTATCGTCGCCGTAGCTATTCGTCTGCACCGGCACAAGTGATCCCGGCCAGCCACCGCCGACGCCAGGTTCACGCGCTAGCTTCTTGTTCGTTGACAATCGGCGTGCGTATACCCAGGGCTGAATGTCATCGGCCAGCATCTCGACGTGCCCATCGCAAAAAGCAACGTTGACACCCTTGCTGTGATTACTTGAGGGACGAGCCAGCGAGACAAGTTGTTCGGGCGACGATTGGCTCATTGTCAACAATTGGTCATCCAAGTAGCGTTCGCGACCCTTATTGATCCCGTACTGACGACCTAATGTCAGATCGCTCGTTTCCGGCAGCCACTCCGTCTGCGACGTCCATACCATGCAGACCGACCCTTCTTCGAAGAGCGGCCAACTCACAGCATTCACGTTCTCCGATATCAGGACAGTCGACGAGAGCCCATCGCCTTTCGAAATGTCGGCTTGTGTGACTTTGCCAGAACCGCCGCTGTAGGGAATGACGTGCGCCACGCCATTAGCGCGTCGCTCACCAACCGTGCCATCATCACTGACCAACCAGCGATTCATGTTGGTAGGATCAATCGCGCGATCGAAGATGCCCGAATTGATGACGTAGCTGAGCCGCGCACCAATCAAACTCACTTGAGGATCACTGGGACAGGTCGCAACCGGTAGTTCGGTGACATACCAGGGGCGGCTACCGGCCGGCAAAGCGGACGGGTTCGAAATCCCCGTGATGACCGTATTCCAATTCGCCATCGGCACCGCTTGAGTGGGATCGACCATGGCATCCCATACATTCTGACTGTCCATGTATGGAAGCAGCTTGGCCATCCAGGAAACCGGAATCTCGACTCCGTTGTTAGCTAAAGTGAAATTAAGGCGGCCAGGGAAATACTGCTTTTCCGTGTCGTGCATAATGGCCGCCGTCGCGACCTGCTTCATGTTATTGACGCACTGAGCTTTTCGCGCCAACTCACGCGCCGCATTGATGGCGGGGACCAGCAGTCCGACAAGCAGCCCGATAATGGCGATGACCACTAACAGCTCCACCAACGTAAAGCCTTTTCTCGTTCTCTGGATAACCATGCACAATTCCCCTCGACTCGATAGTTCGACAACCGCCCCTAACTGAGTTCGCAAGACCAGGCTATGCCGGGCCAATAGACTGCTAAGCCGGGCCCAAAAGTCAGCCGGCCAAATCGCTGCATCGCTGTGCCCAAACAGTGAAACTGTGAAACGAGCGTTTCTTTAGCCAGCCCGGCGCAGCTGTCATTCCTGAGCGATACCGTCGCGGTGACGCCAGCCATGTTCCACGCGGTTTCCTGCCCAACTGTTCTCTGGCATTCAGTATCCAACAAACAGCCGCACCTGTCGAGACAAAGCGTTGCAGGTTCTCAACACCCCCCCGCTGGCGTGTCGAGCCTACGCAACACTCCAGCGTGGTTAAGTTAAAAGTCAGTCAGAGGATAGATCGATGCACAATTCCATTTACACTGGGTTTCTATGAGGAGACTGGCTGGTATAACAGTCGGGTTGGAGGGAGTCGCGTTAAGCGACTACAGCCGAATTCTCGGTGACGCTTAGCTTCGGGCGGCTCGCAAACAATCCTTTGCAGTCCGCCCCGACACAACTGCTTTTCGTCAAGCGATTCCCTTCGAAGCGCTGCTACGAAATACACAATTACATCGACACCAAATGAATTATGACTAGCGCCAGCTCGATGAGCGGGCGCGGGATGGGCGGCGTGCTCTTTAACGAGACCACATTCCTGTATTGGTTTTTACCGATCGTCCTCGTGCTGTACTACGAGGTTCCAGTATCCGCACGCAATTTCGTATTGGCCGTCGCAAGTCTCGTCTTCTACTCGTGGGGCGAGTTCTACGCAGTTGGTGCGATGCTCCTCAGCATCTTGTTCAACTACTCGCTGGGCTTAGCTGTCGAGCGCGACCGTGGTCAAGCACGCGCCGCCTGCTGGCTCGCGATCGCGGTACTCGGCAACCTGCTGTTTCTGGGCTTCTTCAAGTATACGAATTTCACGGTCGCCAATCTGAACATCCTGATCGCACACTTTGGTGGCACATCGATCGAGATCCCCAAGATTCCGCTACCGATTGGCGTTTCCTTTTTCACATTCCAAGCAATGTCGTATGTGATCGACGTCTATCGGGGCGAAGCTCCGGCGCAGCGCAGCCTGCTCAATCTGACGCTTTACATTGCTTTGTTCCCGCAACTAATTGCCGGACCAATCGTCCGCTATTTGGACATCGCACTGCAACTGAATGAACGCAAGGAATCATGGGTTCAATTTGCGTCCGGCGTGCAGCGATTTGTGCTCGGCTTGGGCAAGAAAATGATGTTGGCAAATGCAGTGGCGTTGCCAGCCGACCAGATCTTCGCTTTGCCTCCTGGTGAATTGACGACATCGACGGCCTGGTTCGGAGTGATTTGCTACACACTACACATCTACTTGGATTTCTCGGCATACTCGGATATGGCGATCGGTTTGGGTCGCATGTTTGGCTTCGAGTTTCTCGAGAACTTCGATTATCCGTACATCGCGTGTTCCGTCACGGCCTTTTGGCGTCGCTGGCACAAGTCACTATCGAGCTGGTTTCGCGACTATGTTTACATTCCGCTTGGCGGGAATCGCATCAGCAGACCGCGCACTTACTTC
This sequence comes from Planctomycetales bacterium, assembly GCA_020426755.1. Lineage (GTDB taxonomy): Bacteria > Planctomycetota > Planctomycetia > Pirellulales > Pirellulaceae > JAGQPK01. The sequence goes on along the minus strand of JAGQPK010000116.1, from coordinate 5,088 downwards.
AACTTGCTGACGGTCTTCTTCCTGTGCGGCCTGTGGCACGGCGCCAACTGGACGTTCGTGCTGTGGGGTCTTTACCACGGCTTCTTCTTGATCATGGAACGGATCGTGATGGAGCGGGGCACCTTGCGAATCCCCCGATGGACTCAACACGTCTACACACTACTGGTCGTCATGATGGGTTGGGTGATGTTCAAGGCCGATACCGTTGCCGGCGCGATCGGCATTTATCGCGCCTTGTTGGGCTTCGCAGTCAATGAATCGAATACGAGCCCGCTGGCCCTGTTCGCCACGCGGCATGCGTGTGCGGGCATGATCTTCGGCGCATTGGCCTGCATGCCACTTGTACCTTGGGCGAGCGAATTAATGGGACGCTGGGAGCGAGAGCGACCCACACTACTGCCGTTGCTCGATACGCTCCGCGGCGTTTCGCTATTGCTGTTGTTGTTCGGCTGTGCCCTGTTGGTTGCCGCCGACACTTACAACCCGTTCATCTACTTCCGGTTCTAATTGACAGACGGACGATGACTCACCAAGCAACAACCTACCGAAACTATCATCGCCTGCTTTCGCTGGCGTTCGTCCTCCTCTTGTGGTTCCCAGTGATGGGTTTCGTGTTTGACCTGGATCCGACGCCGTTCAGCGACCGTGGGTTGGCGCGGCCACCCGTGATGCCACATTCACTTCGCGATTTGTCTTGGACACACAAGACGACCGTCCGTTACATCAAGGATCGTTACGGATTTCGCGCGTGGATGTTGAGATTGCACGGGCAAATCAAAGTGCGCTTGTGTGGCGTTACTTCCAATCCAGACGTGATTCTTGGCAAAGAGGGCTGGCTATTCTTCGCCGGTGAAAGAAACCTAGATAGCATCCGACGCGTCGACCCATTCACTCAAGCCGAACTGGAAGAATTCGCCACCGCGCTGGAATCACGCCGGCGTTGGCTGGCACGACAACAGATTGATTATGTCTTTGTCTTGATGCCGGATAAGAGTACCGTCTACCGAGAATATCTGCCTGACGAACTCAAGTCACTCGAGGCGCCGTCGCGTCGCGAACAACTCGTGACGTACCTGCGCGAGAATACTTCGATTGATGTGGTGGATCTGACCAACGATTTGATACGCGCGAAGAACCTGGGCGACCTCTATTATCGCACCGACACTCATTGGAACCATTTGGGCGGCATGGTGGGTTCGTCAGGCTTCATTCGCAAATTGACAACTGACCAGGTCGACAAGTTGCACCCCGCCCAAGTCGATGATTTCGAGTTTCAGTCGGAACCAATCGACGGCGGTGACTTGGCGCGTTTTCTCGGATTGAAATTCGACATGTCCGATCAAGACGTGCGGCTTAAGCGAGTCGACAATGAGCCAGCCGCTCTGAAGACTAGCATCGAGTACACGGATATCGGTAATCAAGACGAGGTCGTCACCAATGCCGCTGCGGCGCCAATTCCCAAAGCCATCATCTTTCGCGATTCATTCGCTAACGCCTGGATCCCCTACGTGTCACGCTACTTTGATCAGGCGATCTGGATTTGGAGCTACGACTTCGATTGCGAGCGGATTCGCAATGAACATCCTGACATCGTAATCGACCAATGGGTCGAGCGACGCCTAATGACGGTCTCACCGTCATCCATCGCAGCAGATGAACCGTGCGTGCCGTTCGATGCACAAACGCTGCACGCCAAGACCGAAACCGCTGCCCACCGAACGACAAGGTAGATCAGTCTGACGACGAACAATCTGACGGATCGGACCGATCTGACGGATCAGTCGGATCCGTCTGTCATCTGATGAATCGGCCGGACATCTGACGGATCGGTTCTATCAATCTCAATCTACAGCGGCGACTGGATCGACAGCACTGCGGCGGCGATGGCGATGCCCATGATGTTTAGGCAAAAGATCAGCAGCCCAACACCCCACAAGGTTCGCGTGCCATCGTCAACGTTCGTCTTCTTGCCATCGCGGCGTTTCATGTAACGCGTAGCAATGACTCCACAGACCCATGTCCAATGGAGCATCAAGTGAATCACGACCAGCAATACGAATGCACATAGGACCGCAAACTGTAGGCCGATCCACTGGTCCACGTTCCAGGACCACAGCGTCCATCCGTCCGCAGTAACGGTGGCCGGAAACACAAAGCGGACGACGGTTGATGTCCAGATCAGCAGGACGAAATTGACTAACATCGCAGTGTCCAGCCAAAAGTTCAGCATCGTCCGCCCCATCAGCGTGTTCCGATTACCGGCACTCGCTGCTGCTTTGCCCCGGACTGACTTTGCTGCTGCAACAGTCGCTTCGACACTCGCGACCTCTGCTGCTTCGTCGAACGTTTCCTCCATCGCCTCTTCCTGATGAGTCATCGAAGACACCTGTATTCCTTCCTCTCTACCGTCGCCGGCGCGTAGTCCACCGCCGGTCGTCGCCGCCCCTCCTTTGATCGACCGTGGAATGTGAATGGGTAGTTATTCAGTTCACCAAGCTTACCAGTTTTTTACCGCAAGCTGCATGCCACTGCGACGAACGCCCTGATTCGCGGGGGATGCGCATCCAAATGCGCAAGCCCTAGCGAACGCGCGCATCACTTGGCCACACTTCCTTACCGTTCATGTGCTCATGGGCACGCTAGGATCAGAGTCTCGCTACGTTCGCACGGACGTTCCCCGAATGGCGCTGGCCAGGGACTTGCCGCATGCCCCCAGACGCTATCACATGATGCCGACCGACTGACGACTCCACTTGCTAGAGCTAACCTTTTACCAGCTGGGCCACGCAGACCTACGAGCGCGCGGCGGCGGCGGCCGGAGCTGCTCGTTTCCGTTTACTGTCACCGTGCGAGGTGAGCAAGCGGACGTTGCTAGTACCTAACAGCTCGTCGACGCGGCGCCGTAGCTCGGGTGTAACATCCACTTTGACATTGCCCAACCGCAATTGGACTCGGCCGCCGTCGGCCAAGGACAGGACAAGTTGCACCTCGCACTCGCCGGGATAACCGCGCAAGATCTCCCGCAACTGGGTCAACGCTCGTTCGCCATGCGTCTCCTCGTGCAGTCGCAACGCGATGCCCCGCGTGTAGCGAGCACTCAACTGGTCGATGGGGATCAGTTCGTTCACGATGAAGTTGATTTCATCGCCACCGCCCCGTCGGTCAATGACGCCGCGTGCGGCCAGGATCGCATCAGCCTGCACCAATTCGCCGTACATGGCGAAATCGTCGGGCCAGAGAATACATCGTGTGGCACCGTTGACATCTTCTAAATCAAAATTCGCATACTTTGTTGCCGTCACACCCGGGCGAACCTTGCGGATGTGCGCCATTTTGATCGACGAAATCATGCCGCCCAGCGTAACCTCGGCGCGGTCGGGCAGCTCCGCCAGCTCCGTCGACGTGTGACTGCAAAATGTCGCAAACGAATCGGCGTATTCGGCCAGCGGATGACTGGAAAGATAGAAGCCCAACACTTCCTTTTCCATGTTCAGCTTTTCGCGCTCTTCCAGCTCGGGAATATCCGGCAACGTGACAACGGGCGCCGCCGTCGTTGCCTCTTCAATTTCGCCGAACAAGCTACGTTGGCCGCTGCGACGATCCGCCAGTGCTGCCGCACCCGACTGCATGGCACGTTCGAGAATGGCCATCAACTGCGAACGCTTGGCTCCAAACGAATCGAAGGCTCCTGCCTTGATAAGCGTTTCGATTGTCGCCCGGTTGCACTGCCCCGGATCCAATCGCTCGCAGAAATCAAACAGGTCCTGGAATTTGCCGTTCTGTTTGCGTTCTGCTTCAATCGACTCGCCCGCACCACCACCACATCCCTTGATCGCCGATAAGGCGAAGTAGATCTTGCCGTCAGCGACCGAGAAGTCCACATCGCTATGATTAACATCCGGCGCAATGACCTCGATGCCCATTCGCGCGCAGTCTTCCATGTGCTCGACGAGCGCATCCTTCTTCTTGAAGTTGCGGCCCGGAATGTCGCCAGATAAGAGTGCCGCCATGAACTCGACTGAATAGTGCGACTTCAAGTATGCCGTCTGATAGGCAATCAGGGCATAAGCCGTCGAGTGCGATTTGTTAAAACCATAGCCGGCGAACTTGACGATCAGGTTCCAGATTTCCTCTGCATCCTTTTTCGCCAAACCGGCGGCCACGGCACCTTCGATGAACTTCTCATAATTCTGCGCGATCAACGATTCTTTCTTCTTGCTGATCGCTTTGATGCAGGTATACGCTTTGGCCAGTTCGATGCCGCCCAAGCGATTGAGAATCCGCATCACCTGCTCTTGGTAAACCATCACGCCGTGCGTTTCAGACAGCACGTCGCGCAGCACTGGGTGCTTGTATTCTGCTTCCTTACGTCCATGTTTAACGGCCACGTAGTCGTCGACCATACCGCCTTCCAACGGCCCAGGTCGATACAACGCGTTCGTCGCGATGATGTCGTGAAAATGGTCCGGCTTCATCCGCTGCAGCAGATCTCGAATACCACCGCTTTCCAACTGGAAAACGCCTTTCGTTTCGCCACGTTGCAACAAAGCAAAAGTAGGTTTGTCGTCCAGCGGAAACTTAAGCGGGTCAATCCGTTCGCCTGTCGTCTGCTCGATGATATCTACCGCTTTGCGGAGAATCGTCAGGTTACGCAGACCCAAGAAGTCCATCTTCAATAGACCCGCCGCTTCGACATCGCCCATCGACCACTGCGTGATGATGTCTTCCTTGCCGGACACGCGGCAGAGCGGCACGTATTCCGTCAGCGGCTTGTCCGCGATCACGACGGCCGCGGCATGCGTGCCAACATTTCGCGCCAATCCCTCGATTCGTCGCGCCAAATCCAGCAACTCGCGAATCTCAGGATCACCGTCGTAGGTCTTCTTCAGCTCTTCGCTTTTTTCAATCGCCTTGTCGAGCGTAATGTGCAGCTCTTCGGGCACCATATTGGTGACTTCGTTGACGCGACCAAGGGGAATGCCGAGCGCACGTCCCACGTCCTTGATCGCGGCCCGCGCGGCCAGTGTTCCAAACGTGCCGATCTGAGCGACGTTGTCTTCGCCGTACTTTTCTTTCACATAGCGAATC
>JAGQPK010001169.1 GCA_020426755.1 Planctomycetales bacterium | reverse complement strand
TGGGGCTACTCGTCGGCGGGCGCCGGTTGCGGCGGTGACGGCTTACCCTCGCGGGCCGCGCGGGCAGCTCGTTCGGCACGAACCTGGGACCGAACCACGTCACGCTTGCGCTGCTGCGTCTCTGGTGCACTGATGAACTCGGTGAACTCATTGCGGACAAGAGTTGATGTGCCGCCGCGCGGATAGAGTCCGCGCAACTTAAGGTAAAGCGGCGGGCTGATCGGCAAGCGATAGATAAAACTGCCCAGCCAATTCAGCCACGAATAGTCCATCACGTTATCAAGGATCTGCAAGGGCGACGATGTGCAGTTGTTTGTACCGCATGGATGGTACATGCGGTACACCTCGGTCATGCCGGCATGATGGCTCCGCAGCAGTGACTTGTGTAATAACCGATTGGCGGTCTGGCGCGATATCGGGAGTGGCGGGCTCTCAGTCAGGTACTGGCCCTGAATGACAATACGCTCAAAAACCAGCTCCTGTGTCGAGACAAATCGGTGTGCCGTGACGAATCCACTTAGTAAGGCATCTCGCAGGTTGAAGCGAACGCCGGCCGGCCCCACTGCTTCCGCCGAATAGACAAAGTCCGTAATCTCATGCACCGGTTCGCCGGTTGGCGCCTCGCCTAAGTGATAAAGTCGCAAGGGCGTAGCAGGATCGCAGGTAAACCTCGATTGAACGTGATTCAGAAACGGGAGCGAGCGCTTGGGTAAGCCCTGCTTGTTGTAAATCACTTCTGGACCATTGGGTCCTTTTCGCGTGCGCACCTGCGAGAAATTGAACGCTTGGCCCCGCACCGACGCAATGCAACCGGCCGGAAACACAGCGCGCCAAAACTGGCCGACATGATAGAAGTAGTCGACCGTAATGTCATGCGTGTCATCGGGGGATTGGCCAGCGGGGCCTCCCACCAGTTGTACGGAGCGACGGCTGGAGACGTCCATCAATTGCCCTGCATAGCGCGTGCGCGAGGGCATCTGCAGGGATGAGTTGGCTGAGTTCATCTCGTCCAAGACAACCACCTGTCACAGACTACAGCGAGTCGTAGTCGATCGTGAACAACTCTTCCATGGCGTTGATGTCGCCCGTACGTAAGCCTTCCGATAGCCACCGCATGCGTTGCTCTGAACTGCCGTGAGTGAAACGGTCTGGAATGACGTAACCTGTCGCTTGTCGCTGCAGCGTGTCGTCACCAATCTGATTCGCGGCGTTGATTGCTTCCTGAATGTCGCCCGGTTCGAGGATACTATAGTCCTTCTGCGCGTGGTGCGCCCACACACCGGCCAAGTAATCGGCCTGCAATTCGAGACGGACCGAGGCGCGGTTTGATTCGAGCTCGTTGCCACGCTGACGGATCTGATTCACCTTGTCGCTGTATCCTAATAGATACTGGACGTGATGAGCGACTTCGTGTGCGATCACATACGCTTGAGCGAAATCGCCTGGCGCATCGTGTCGCTGAGCTAACTGATCGAAGAACTGCGGATCGATATAGACCTGTTGATCGGCCGGACAATAGAACGGGCCGACGGCGGCATTCGCGGGGCCGCAGCCCGAGCGAACTTGGCCGGAAAACATCACCAGCTTGGGCGGTTGGTACTCGCCGCCGCGCACGTGTGCGCGAAACAGCTGAGTCCACACGTTCTCGGTGTCACGAAGCACGACTGAGATGAACTCCTTCGCGTCATCATCGACCGCGGGGCCCGTTTGTTGCACGACCTGTGGCTGACGCCCTTGACCGAGTATCCGCGCGATGGTTCCGGGGTCCGCACCGAGAAACATGGCCACCAGTGCCATCACTACGACGCCGATGCCGCCACCTGCGGCCATCGCGGGCGACATCCGCCGTCGATCTTCTACGTTTTGACTCTGTTCACGCCCGCGCCAT
>JAGQPK010001168.1 GCA_020426755.1 Planctomycetales bacterium | reverse complement strand
CGCGGTTATGACGCGATCTGGTTCACGTCCGCCACAGACGCTTTGGCAGCTTTACGCGATAACGAAGTTGATGTCGTGCTGACCGACGTCCGCATGCCTGGCACTTCGGGACTGCAATTGTGCCAGCAAATCAGCACGACCTACCCTTCGATTCCCGTCATCGTTATGACCGCCTTCGGCAGCATGGAAACCGCCGTCGCCGCACTTCGCAGTGGTGCCTACGACTTCATCACGAAGCCGGTCGAAATGGACCTACTGGCCGTATCACTGCAACGCGCGATCGATCACCATCAACTGCAGGACCGCGTACGACGACTGACGGAAACCGTTGATCACGCGAAACACTTCGGCGACATCATTGGTGACAGTTCGGCGATGCAAACGATTTACTCGCAATTGTCACAACTGGCGAGTACCGACACTTCGGTGTTGCTCACCGGAGAAAGCGGCACCGGCAAGGAACTCGTTGCTCGCAGTATCCATCGCCGCAGTCGCCGCAATGCCGGCCCCTTCATCGCAGTGAATTGCGCCGCCTTGCCGGAAACACTGTTGGAAAGCGAACTGTTCGGCCACGCCAAAGGAGCATTCACGGATGCTCGCTCAGAAAGAAAAGGCCTGTTTGTCCAAGCTGAAGGCGGCACCCTCTTCCTAGACGAGATCGGTGAATTACCATTGCCGATGCAAAGCAAACTCTTGCGGGCCTTGGAGCAACGGACCGTACGTCCGGTGGGCTCCGAGCGCGAAGTTCCGTTCGACGCTCGCATCGTCAGCGCCACGAATCGCGATCTGGAAGCCGCCATTCACGATAACACGTTCCGCGAAGACCTCTATTATCGCGTCAACGTGATACAGCTTGAACTGCCTCCGTTGCGAGCGCGTGGCGGCGACATTCTGCTGATTGCCGAGCATTTCCTGCAGGACTTCGCCACACGCATGAACAAATGCGTGACGGCGCTCGGAGAACGTGTGGCAGAACGCTTGCTCGGCTACGACTGGCCCGGTAATGTGCGCGAACTTCGCAACGTGATGGAACGTGCGGTGGCGTTGTCTCGACACGAGGTTGTTACGGTGGAAGACTTACCAGACAAGATTAGGAATCATCGCGCCAAGCAGATCGTGCTCGGTGGTGACGACCCGACGGAAATGATTTCGCTGGAAGAAATGGAACGTCGCTACATCATGCACGTACTCGGCGCTACCGGCGGCAATCAAACACAAGCCGCACGCATTCTTGGCGTCGATCGCAAGACGCTCTATCGCAAGCTGAAGGAACAAGCGTAGCGACTCATTCACGCGCGACGGTGTCGGTTCGACTCTGGGCTATACTTTACCACAAGTTCTCTCAGCCCCGCGAATCTGCACAGACGGAACATTCGGACATGCATCCCGTGACTCAGTCGCTGCCGCCGCAGTTGACCGCCTTTCTGGAACGACAGAGCAAATTACTCCGAGACAACCTGCTGATCTGGGCGGTGCCGACCGTCCTGTTCGGGTCACTCGGTACGATGTACGCGCTGGTCCGTCCTTCAACTTGGATCGCGACAAGAGGCCTATTGGTCCGCGAAGAAGCAGTTGGTGAATTGAACCGCTCCGGACGGTTCGACACCAGCGACGCGCGCAAGGCCGCTCAGGAAACGATCACCGAGGTGGCACGCAATCGCCAGGTTGTGATCGGAGCATTAAGGCAGTTGCTTGCGGCACAAGGCTATGCGCCAGACAAGCAACCTAAGGAGTCCGACATCAGCGTGCTGCTTGACGGCATCTCCGTGACGGCACCGAAAGGTGCCGAACTTGGGCAAAGCGATGTCATCTACCTGAATGTGAAAGGCTCATCCGCCGACGAAGCAGTACAACTGAATCAGTTCGTTGGTGAGCAACTCAAGATCCA
>JAGQPK010001167.1 GCA_020426755.1 Planctomycetales bacterium | reverse complement strand
GCCGTCCCCCCTCCCGCAATGAACTCTCCACTGCCTTGTATCGCGCAGTCCGGGAGGGGGATTCAGGGGGAGGGCGACAGTCACGGAGTTGTTAGCGGCACAGAAGCCTTCTCCGCCTACGACGAGTTACTTTGAATGAAGCAGATATTGATGACGTAACACAGCCTCCGTTGTGGTTCCCTCCCCCTCCCGGTGTCGAGCAGCGCGAAGTGGAGGCCATCGACGGGAGGGGAAACTGCCTGTCTTGCATCCCGAAATGTCAACTGAGTGCCAGTGGGCTTTGGCCGCGGTTAGGGAACGATCCGAGAATGATGATTTCGGATTGTTGATTAACCGACGCTGGCACGCTGCGACGAACTGGTCTACCGCGCATCATCAGCTTGCTCGTTCATCTACATAAGCCCGGCGAGCCAGTGTGCGAGTGGCGCCTCGAACGACATCGCTCGACCATCGTCCGGGTGTCGGAATTCGATCTTCCACGCGTGCAAACAGAGCGGCGGGTCATTGAGTTTTAGAGTTTGGATTCGTTCCCAATCCGAATCGACTCCGTACATCGTGTCACCGACTATTGGCATGCCGAGGTGCGCGAGATGGAGGCGGATTTGATTCGTGCGTCCGGTCACAGGACGCACTTCAAGCAGAGTGGTGCCATCATCAAAACGCTTGCGCACCCAGAATTCGGTACGCGATGGTAATCCCTCCTCATCGACGTCACGTCCTCCGGAACTGTTGGCTGTATCCGCGATCGGTGCCTCACACACAAACGTGTTTTCTGGCGGATGACCTTGCACCTTTGCCAAGTATCGCTTGTTGACTTCGGTACGTTCGAACTGAGGTTGTAACCGGCTGGCCACTGGACGCGATCTGGAAAGTACGACCAGGCCGGTTGTGTTGGCATCCAAACGATGTGCGACGCGAAGACGTTGCGGAGTGTAGACGGAGTTGAGCAAGTGGATTAGCGTATTGCGATTGTACCGCCCACACGGATGCATTGGCAGCGGAGCCGGCTTGTTCACGACGAGCAACGCGTCATCTTCGTACAGGATCTGAATGTTCGCATCGACATCCGGCTCGGTCGTATGCGGAATGACATTTTCGATTCTTGTACCGGCGGCGATTGTCGCGGCTGCATCCAACGGTTGGCCTGCGTGCTGCAGACGTCCGGCGGCGATCGCTTGTCGCCACTGTTCGGCGGGAACGTACGGATAAAGTTCCTGCACGATATTTAGCAGTTCCCAGCCATCGCAACGAGTCGGGACTACGAACGGTCGTCGATTCTCGTAAGGCGTGCTACCCGGCAAGGTTTTCGCCAATTGCTGTAACTTGGCGTGACGCTTCTCGATTGTGTGCAGCAGTGACTCTTCTGGTGTTTCGTAGCAATGTGGACAGGACTCACCCACCACGTATAGCGGTGATGCTTGCTCTTCCAGCGTCAACGGTGCCTGGCAGGCGAAGCACATTTCGGTGTTCGTTTCCTTCAATTGCGGATCCAGCGCGACTCGTTGATCAAAGACGAAGCAGTCGCCACGATAATGGGCGCCTCCACATTCTTCGAAGTACTTCAGGATGCCACCTTCAAGCTGATAGATGTGCTTGAAGCCCTGTTGCTGCATAAACGGTCCGGCCTTTTCGCAACGAATGCCTCCCGTGCAGTACATGATGACCGGCTCGTCTTTCAGCTTTTCGGAAAGTGACGCTACCTTGGCGGGAAACTGTCTGAAGTTATCGACGCCGATCGCGACTGCGTTCTCGAACGCTCCTAAATGAAATTCGTAGTCGTTGCGTACGTCGAGCAGCGTGACGTTGCGTCCTTCATCGAGCCACTGTTTTAGTTTATGGGCCGGCAGCTTGGGCGACGTGAATTCGGCGGGACTAATGCCGTCGATGGA
>JAGQPK010001166.1 GCA_020426755.1 Planctomycetales bacterium | reverse complement strand
CGGGGCTGAGATTTTCCCTACATGGAATGACGTACTGCGGAACCAGTCCAGCTTCAGGTACCGAAGGGTTGCCAGTACAATGGGTCTTTTGGAGTGCGATCGCGCAGCTATCGCTTTTCGCGTTAGTGAGGCGTGTTAGGAAGCTGGAATCCTATGGATGACGTCGAACCAGTTTGCTCTTGTATCGGTACGCAGGTGCGCTACTAACGACATTAAAATCCCGTCGTCGTACCTCGCGATTGATTTCGTTTGAAGGCGATAGCGGCGCGATCGCACTCCAAACTCACACCTCACTTGCCACTTCTCACGACTGAATCATGACCGAGGCTTCATCACCGATCCGCTCAATTTTGATTGTTGGCGGCGGCACGGCAGGCTGGATGACGGCGGCGTACTTGGCGCGTTACCTGCGACTGCCCGATTGTCAGATTACTCTGGTCGAATCGGCAACGATCGGCACGATTGGCGTTGGTGAGGCAACGATTCCTGCACTAGTCGGATTTGTTCGCAACCTGCGACTCGACGAAGACCAGTTCATGCGCAAGTGCAACGCGACGTATAAACTCGGCATCCAGTTCATTGACTGGATTGAGAAAGGGCACAAGTATTGGCATCCATTCGGCCTGTGTGGTGGGCTGATTGAAGGACAGGACTTGTATCACTACTGGTTGCGAGCTCAACGTGTTGGCGCACAACAGCAGCCCTATGCAGCTTTCAGCCTGCAAGCGCGGCTGGCAGAACTGAACAAGTCGCCGCGGCCGCTGGGCGGAATGTCGCAAATCATCGGCACGGGTGCCTATGCCTATCATCTGGATGCACGCGCGTTGGCCGACCTGCTTAGGGAAGTCGCGACGAGCGCTGGTGTCGCACACCTCCATGATGAAGTGCAAGCTGTGGAGCTTGATGACCGGCGCGCCATTGCGCGAATCCACACGCAGGCCGCACGGCAACTCGCGGCGGATCTTTATATCGACGCGACGGGATTTCAAGGTCTGTTGATCGAGAAAGCACTTGGTGATGCTTGGGTCGATTGGTCGGATCAGTTGCTCTGTAATCGCGCGGTTGTCGCGCAGTTTCCTCGCGACGAGGAGCAGGCGCCCTATACCCGTTCAACGGCGCTTGATGCCGGCTGGATGTGGCAGATTCCGCTGAGTAATCGCACGGGTTGCGGTTACGTTTACTCGAACAGACATCTGAACGACGACGCGGCGGGCGCTGCTCTCCTAGCCGCAGCACCGGCCGGCCAGATGCCATCCGCCGACCTGCGCTACCTCCCCATGCGTATCGGGCGACGACAGCACGGCTGGGTCGGCAATTGTGTTTCGATCGGGCTGGCGTCAGGTTTCCTGGAACCACTTGAGTCAACGGGCATCTACTTTGTCCAGCGTGCGCTCGACTTGCTGACCACGTATTTCCCCGATCGAAAACTCAACCACGTGTTACGGCAGGCATACAACCAAGCAATCGCATCGTCCTACGAAGAAGTGCGTGACTTCATCTTGCTCCATTACGTTTTGTCGCGACGGGACGATCAGGCGTTTTGGCGAGATTGCCGTCATGTGCCGCAGCCTGACTCATTGCGTCACCTGCGTGAACTTTACGAAGAGTCAGGGTATGTGGCATCGTCTCACCGCACAGTCTTCTCGGAACGCAGTTACCACCATATCTGCTCGGGCGGCGGTTGTTTTCCGCGTCGACACCACCCGAGCGTCGAGGCCGCCGAAATGCGAGAAGTGACAGATGTCATGCGTCAGATTCAACGACAGAACGAAGATTTCTGTCAGACGATGCCGTCACACGCCGAATTGATGGCGTGGCTTCACGGCCTTGAATGTTGAATATCGAATATCGAATATCGAATATCGAATATCGAATATCGAATATCGAATA
>JAGQPK010001165.1 GCA_020426755.1 Planctomycetales bacterium | reverse complement strand
ACCATCCGCCCGCTGCTCGATTCAATGCCACCAGCTCAGGCGAAACACATCCGAAGCATCCTGGCAGAAGATGAAGTTGCTGGGGAGTAGTTGAGCGGTTCGTTGGTTCGTTGACGCGTGACGGATGCGGGGGAATATCGAATATCGAATGATGGTAGTTGGTAGATGGTAGATGGTAGATGGTAGATGGTAGATGGTAGATCCGCGCTGTGTCGTCGGTGTTGTTTAGTGAAGCGAGTCGATCTATTGCCCGTCGCGTAGCGACAGTGTGAAGGTAGGCCGGCGTTTTAACGCCGGTTTACGTGCGTGGACGAATCCTGCGTCGTGTAGCGACAGCGTGAGATCCGCTGCACATCATCAACTCTGTTACACACCAATATCTCCGCTACACATATTGCGTTGTACCGTCGCCGCGCATTTCTGCTATTTTCGGGCATCTTTCATTGCTGCGACGAGCCTCTCAATCTGCTGTTGGCTGTGTGTCGCGCAGAGACTGATGCGCAGGAGCGATTCGCCCGCAGGCACGGTCGGCGGTCGGATGCCGGGAACCAACAGCCCGCGCTCCGACAGCATTTGCGCGAGTCGCATCGTGGCGGCTGGTTCGCCAATTCGGACCGGGATGATCTGGCTATCGCCGGGAACAATCTGCCAACCTTGGCCGGATAACTCCTCGCGAAGCCGCCGCTGCGTTTCCAACAGCAACGCGCGCCGCTGCGGCTCATCGCGAATGATCTTCAGCGCTGTCAGGGAGGCGGCGTGGCAGGCCGCTGGCAACGCGGTCGAGAAGACGTAACTGCGAGCTCGATTGAACAGCCAGTCGATCAGCAACTTGCTGCCCGCGACAAAGCCGCCGATAGAGCCGATTGCTTTGCTGAGAGTTCCAATGCGGACTGGTACGAGGGATTCGATTCGCATCATCTCGCACAGGCCCGAGCCGCGCGTGCCGAAAACCCCGGTGGCGTGCGCTTCGTCAACCACCAGTAGTGCTTCGTGCTGTTCTGCAAGTTCGACGAGTGTGGGTAATGGGGCCATGTCTCCGTCCATGCTGAAGAGCGAATCGGTGACGATCAGCCGTCGCCGGTAGCTGGAGCAGTCCGTCAGTTGTGCCCTCAGGTCCGTTACGTCCAGATGGCGATAGACGCGCACGGTGGCGCGCGAGAGACGGCAGCCGTCGATCAAGCTGGCGTGGTTCTTCGCGTCACTCAGAATGACGTCGTCGGGGCCGGCCAAACAGCCCAAGGTGCCGGCATTCGCCGCGAAACCGGAAGGGAAAACGAGCGCGGCTTCGGTCTGTTTGAGTGCGGCGAGATGTCGTTCGAGTTCGGCTTGCGGGGCGGAGCGGCCTGTGATGAGCGGACTAGCGCCGCTGCCCCAGCCGAACCGCTTCAGGCTCTGCGCCACGGCGGTCGCCAAGCGCGGATCGGCGGACAGGCCGAGATAGTCGTTGGAGCCAAAGTTAATTCGTTCGCCGGCATCCATGACAATCTTCGGCCCCTGCGCGCTGCCACGTATTGCCGGCTGGCGCCGCAAGTTGTCACGTTCCAGTTGCTGCAAGGCTTCCGGGAGCCAAGCCAATGGGTCAAACGTCATGTGATCCGATCTGTCTGATCTGCCTGATCTGCCTGATCTGCCTGATCTGCCTGATCGCCGCAGAAACTGCCCGAAAATCCTGCCCCCCACTGCCGTCACAATGTACATGGTCTATATTGAATCTGAAATAAGTGGCATTCAGGCGACTACCCCTTTGGTAGCTCGGCCCGGCGAATGCCGTAGGGCGACGGTATTGGCTTCGACCATTACTTGATCAAATTCGATTCTTAGGAGAATCCCATGAATCTGGTACGGACTTCGGCAATGTTTCTGGCGTTGGCAGTGTTGGCCATTTCGGGCTG
>JAGQPK010001164.1 GCA_020426755.1 Planctomycetales bacterium | reverse complement strand
TTAGAACTCCAGCGAGGCGCCCCGGCGAGCCACACGCAATCGCTAGCAGCCATCAGGTTTAATACATTGGGTTGTGCGCCCAAGAAGTGAATTCGCCCATCCGCTTCGACTTGCCGGCCATAGCGTTCTAACCGCCAACGATGCGGTCCGTCGCCGACGATCAGCAACACTGACTTTTCGCAGACGTGCCTCAGCAAGTCCATTGCCCAGCACAGATCCTTAATTCGCTTCGACCGTTGCAGCGGCCCCACAGTGACAATTATTCGGCAGTCACTTGGTAGCCCCAACTGTTCAATCCAACGTTGGCGCTCACGACCAGCGTTCGCTCGAGCCCGCTCGACCGTCTCCCGCGAGATGGCTGTTGGCACACGGTAGGTGCGATCCATCGGCAACGAGACCTTGGAGAGGTCAAGTGAATCGAGATCGGAGTGAATCAGAAAAGCATCCGTCCACCGATTCAACGAGCGCTGTGCGCCGCTCTCGAGAAGCAGTGCTGCCTTCTGCGGCGAGTCGAACGACGCGATGATGCGCGGCACTCGTCCCCACAATCCGATAAGGCGACCGATCAAATTGGCGTTGTCCGTCCAAGTATGAATGGTGTCCGGCGCGAACTTCTTGAGTAGCCTCAGGACCGTCGCCGGCCAACGCATCGCCTGGCCGGGCTGCGTTGGTAGCGATTCGACGTGGACCCCCAGCGCCGTCAATTCTGCCGCCAACGGCCCGTGTCCCCGCAAGCTCAACACTGCCATCCGTGGCTCACGATCGGCAAGCGCCGCGCAGAGACAGCGTAGTTGACTGCCGAAGCCGGAGTATTCCAGCGACGGGACGATGTGCAAAATCCGGTCGCTCATGATCGTAAGTCTTCCGGATCGAGAGCACCCACGTAAGGGAGATTCCGGTATTCGTCGCGGTAGTCAAGTCCGTAGCCAACGACGAACTCATTGGGAATTTCAAAGGCCACAAAATCGGGCTTGATAGCGACCTCTTGTTGTCCGGTCTTGCGCAACAACACAGCCGTTCGGACCGACGTGGGCCCGAGCTTCTGCATCAGTTCGATCAACTCCGCCAGCGTATTGCCCGTATCGAAGATGTCGTCAACGATGACAACGTCATGCTGAGCAATGTCGGGCATCAGGTCGGAGTTGATTACGAGCGGCCCGCGGGACGTCGCACCGCGATAACTACTGGCCTGCACCACGCCGACTCGCAACGGCATGGTCAGCAGCCGGATCATGTCGGCCAACAAGACAACGCTGCCGGTGAGCACGCCAACGATTGTCAGCGGTCCGTCTCCGTACGTTGCCGTAATCTCGCTCGCCAGCCTTTGAACTCCCTCTCGCACTTCACTTTCAGAAATCAGCGTGCGCATTGAATGCTTCTTCTTCGCTTCCTATCGCCCAATCGCGTTTCACCTCGACGTGTCAATCCAGTGGAACAGTTTAACGATTTACCCCATTCACACCAAGCCGCGTCGTTCCATCCATTGAGAGGCGCGGCGAAACGGAGTACGCTCGGACATTACGGCAGTTCACGCTCTCGGCAGAAGCGGGGGAGGTGATGACAGACTGCCAGTTTCCATCGACACTTCTTTCACACAATTGACTTGAACAACCATGAGCTGGAGCATTGCGACGGTTGGCGGCCACCCGTGCGACCTGTTCGTTCCTCAACAACGACATCCCGCGGGCTTTGTTGCCATCTACTTGCACGGGGTCCATGAGGGGCGACTGGCGGACCATCCGCGGTTCACCGAACTGTTTGAACTACACGGCTTGGTAGTCGTCGGCCCCCGTACAAAGCGCAGTTGGTGGACGAATCGTATTTGTCCCGAGTTCGATGCGACGCTAACGGCGGAGCGGCACGTGCTCGATAATGTGCTGCCGTACATCAAATCGG
>JAGQPK010001163.1 GCA_020426755.1 Planctomycetales bacterium | reverse complement strand
TCGGTCATTTCCGCCCGCCAGTCGCCGCGCGGCTTAAGCGTCACGTAGGTTTCGATCATGGCTGCCGGTGCTGGATCGAGTGCCGAGTCCACTCGCCCGATTTTTCCCATGACATGGTCGACTTCCGGGATTTGCTTGATCAGCAAGTCTTGCGTTTGCAGCACTTCCATCGCCTGGTTGAAACTAGCCGCCGGATACAGGCTTGGCATGTAGAACCAAGTCCCTTCATCCAATGCGATCCAATCGTCGGATTTGAGTCCGGGCAAGAGATGCTTGCCCGCGACGTACCCGGGGACCTCGTTGAGTTGTGCGCCGCAAACTGACGCTAGACGTTCCAGTGGACGCAATACGGTTGGTAGCCCTACCCACGCGCCCAGGCCGATTAGAAAGATGGTGAAGGGGAAGGCGAGCATCACCATTTTGTGCTGCAACGCCAGTCGCAGTCGACCTGCGTAAAGCCAGCGGACAACTCCACTAGCGGGATTCGATTCCAGCGGACGAATCTGCTCACGCATCAGCAGCCAGCCGGCTGCGAAGCTGACTGTGCCCAGGAGCAACGTGCCATAAATCGGACTCAAGCCCAGCCACTCAACAAGCGTATCACGCCAGACGAAGTGGCTGCCGAGAACACCGATGGCTGCGCACAGTGTGGCGACCAGTAGACTGCGCCGCTTTGGCTGGCTGGACGAGAATAGGACAAGTCTGGCCAACGCCGGCACCACCGTGATCGCGACCAACAGACTTGCACCCAGTGCGAAAGTCTTGGTCCAGGCCAATGGGGCGAAGAGTTTGTGATCACGGCCCGTCAGGAAAAACACCGGCAGGAAGCTCACGATGGTCGTGCTCACCGCCGTCGTAACGGCTGGAATAACCTCGGTGGCCGCTTCTCGAATTACTGGCAAACGTTGTGACGGTCCGCCTGGCCGCCCCGCTTGCTCCCAGTCGGCAATCGAGTCGTAGATGTTTTCCAAAACAATGATTCCCATGTCGACCATTGTGCCAATTGCAATCGCGATCCCGGCAAGTGACATAATGTTGGCATCGACATGCAGCAGTTGCATCGCACCAAATGACATGAGCACGGCTAGGGGAAGCGTGAGAGCGATGACGAGGCTCGAGCGAATGTGCAACAGGAACAAGACCACGACGACGATTGTGATCAACGTCTCTTTTTTGAGGGCATCCGTGAGCGTTTGTACCGTTTCGTCGATCAACTGTGTGCGATCATAAATGCCCTGAATGCGCACACCTTTCAGTTCAGGTTGAATTGCTGCGATCTTCGCCTTGACTCGCTCGATGACGTCACGAGGATTTTCGCCGAAACGCATCACGACGACTCCGCCTACCGCTTCGCTACCATCAAGATCGAGGGCACCACGGCGAAAAGCTGGCCCGGCTTGTACCTGCGCGACATCGCCGACCTGCACAGGAATGCTGTCGCGTGTTACGACAACCGTCTGCTTGATCTGTTCAATGGTCTCGGACTCCGATCTGTCGGCACCGATGAATCCCTTGCCGCGGACGATGTACTCCATGCCACCTGTCTCCACGGTCTTGGCTCCGACATCAATGTTGGAAGCTTCGACTGCATCGACAATGCGGCTGAGTGGCAGGCTGTGATAGCGGAGTCGGTCAGGGTCGACGTCGATCTGATATTGTTTCACGTAGCCGCCGATGGAAGCGACTTCGGCCACACCGTCGACCGATTGGAGGGCGTACTTGATCACAAAATCTTGCAGCGATCGCAGTTCCGCAAGGTCCATCTCCGGCGGCGGATCCAGGACGTAATAGTAGATCTGTCCCAAAGCAGTTGCGTCAGGGGCAAGTGCCGGAGTGACACCGTCAGGTAGCGTTCCGGATACGGTCGTCAGTTGTTCGGCAACGCGCGAGCGGGCCC
>JAGQPK010001162.1 GCA_020426755.1 Planctomycetales bacterium | reverse complement strand
GAGCACGAATGGCTTCAGCCAGGTCGACGGCCGCTTGGAGTTCCAGTTGGGCAACCGCCAACTGTTGTTCCGCCTTGATGACGGCCACTTCCTGAGCTTGCTTCTCTTCGGTCACTCGCTGCACGACTTTCTGTTCGGCTTCAATCAACGCCTGTTTGCGCTTGATCAACTCCTGCTCCATGGCGAGCTCTTTTTCCGATTCCTGTTGCAGGATTTGCTTGCCGTATTGCTGTTCCTGTTGAGCCGCGATCTGGCGTGCTCGAACCGGCTCCGCAATCTTCTGCGGCGGGTAGATGCGTGTGATCAAGGCTTGAATGATCTCGATGCCCTGTGACTTGCAAGTCCGGGCCATTTCATCTTGAAAGTCTTGTTGGAATTTCGTGCGTGTGTCGCCGCTGATGAATTCTTTGCCCGAATGATCCGAACCACGCAGACGACAGAATGAACGCGCGTTCGGGAGAATAATCTTGTTGATCACTTCCTGTTCAATCGAGGCTTGTCCCGAATCGTCATTGTCGCGTTCGTTGTAAGTGACCAGCACCTGAGCGGCATGGTCAGGCGACACGCGAAATTCGATTGTGCCGCCGAGCGTCACCCAGAAGCCGTCCTTCGACGGGAAGCCCATCTCGCCACCCGTCGTCAAGTCGAACCGCTTGCTGCGACAGTCGACCAAGTCAACACGCCACACGTAAGGGTTGTAATAATAGGTGCCTGGATCGAGCGACGCGGTTTCTTCTTGGACGCCGCGAAAACCTTTGGGCACGAGCAGTACGTTGGGATCCTCCGGCATTGGACCGGATAACATTGTCACGATTCCCTTGTAACCAGCAGGCACGACGATTGGATCGTGCAGTTCGATGTATTCCGCGTAGTTGTCGCGTCGACGGTCGCCAGTCGATTCTGTCCAGGCGTTGATGGCGTGTCGTCCCGGACGCAACACGTCGGGGACGATGCCCTTCTGGTTTTCTTGCCACGCGATCAACTCACCGTACGGCAGATCGTCACCATAGAGTCGCACGCGTACGCCGAGTTTCGCTTCAGGAATGTCGACTTGCGGCACCACCTCCCAACGCCAGTTCCACGGGTTGTAGTAGTGGCGGCCCTCCGTCAATACCGTCGGCTGCACGCCCTTGAACTCTGGGCCAGGGGCGATCTCTTGTCCGTTGTCGAGATTCTTACCGGTCTTTTTCACCAACACCGCCATGTGGCGGCTCGGTACCTCGATGCGGCAGAAGAAGTACTGAAAAAGCGGATAGCCCACCACGAGGACGACGAGCAACATCAGTCCTCCAGCGATGGCCAGGGGGAGCAGCCCTGAGTCACGACTTTTTGCTCGTTCAGAAGGGGTTTCCATGCGAATCGAATCTCCTGTCTCTTGGCCGACGTGGTTGCGTTCAATTTTCTATGTATTCGCTTGAAGTCCTTAGAGTATTGCGTGAGGAAACCCCGCTGGCCGCGCGCTAATCGGCCGGGGAGTTAAAAATAAGAAACAATCGGCAGAGCCGCGACCGACGCAGAAATCGGTGCAGTAGAGAGCTGCGGGGTTTACGGGGTAACTCGCCGGCCGATTGCCTAACTTCAGCCCGCAGGGCTGGGGCTTTGGAGTGCGATCGCGCAGCTATCGCCCTTGCGCTGAGTTAGGTCAACTGGCCGGAATAGACCAGTTGATCATGACGTGCGGAGCCGGGCTGTCCGCTACGTTCTTGTACCGAACAGCCATTTGGAAGCGGCAGCTGCGCGGCCGCACGCCAATTAACAGCACCGAAACTACTCTTTGATGATATCGCGCACCGTCATTCCCGACGGAATCATCGGTAGGACGTGAGCTTGATAGGGGACCTGCACGTCCAGAACGTATGGGCCCTTGTAGTTGATCATCTCTTCGATGGCCGGAGCG
>JAGQPK010001161.1 GCA_020426755.1 Planctomycetales bacterium | reverse complement strand
CCATGACTTCAGTTTGCGCATCGCCGTAACCCTTGAAGTTCCCAAATCTGTCATCAGAGATGTCGGTTGCGGCTAAATCAATGTCAGATCCGTCGTGCGTTCCGACGATACGTCGCGTTGTCAACGCATACCAGCTTGAATCTGAGATGTACGAAGTAACGATCAGGAGTTCGCCGGATTGTAGGCCAAAATGGCTAACGACTTCCGGATGATGGTCAGCCAACCGAGTGTAACGCCACGATTCTGGATCCATCGCGTGCTTGCGGATGTACCAGTCGGCGTTGTTTCGGATTTTGGCGTCTGGCCAATCATCCATGGGTCTGAGTTTGAGGCATAACAACCAGCGTCACCGGGCGGCAACCGTTGACGCTGCATTTCGAAGCCGCTCCGTGAAGCCGCTCCGGTGCACGCCCTGGTTCGCGGTGTGCTGCAGCATGTCTTTTTTCACGACGAGTATTTAGCAGCGCACACCGTGGAACCTGCCAGACGATTCGACGTGTGGATTATAGAGTCAGCCAAACTCACCAAGCAAGACTTAACATGCAACTAGGCAAGCAGACCGAGCAGAAACAAGTGGTCAGCGAGTTTCGAATGCCTGGTCAGCCAACAACGGTGAGTGGCAAGTACCACGCGACTAGACAAGTGCACCAAGCGGAAGCTGACAAGCGCCTGCCGTCGTAACTGCTAATCAATACCGTCAGCCAAGCTTCGTCTGAACGAGTTTGGAACGTCGTTACATCAGCCTCAAACGGATGAGCGCGATGCAAGCGATTGAGTGAGTGCTTTGCCCTGCATTGCCGCATGCATTCATCAGCATGCGATTCATCTGCATGCGGTCCAACCACGCGATTTACATCTTTGCACGCCGCGAACGCCCGCGTTGACCGGGCCGCGGCAAATGAAAACACCAGTTGAAAGCCGCCCGATCCGCGGCTCCGCGTCCAACGCTTTGTTCGTCGTGTGTTAGTTGTCCAATTCACCGAGCTTCCGGTCGGACTCGCCATCCGTTCGCCGGGTCAAAATTGCGCGACATTGATGCCAGCGGCACTCTTGTCAAAATGCCGTCTCGGATTTCAATCAGCTCAAGTGTCATTTCTCGCGAGTTTCGTTTGGAAGAAATAGCCTCAGCTAATAGGCGACATATTCTCGTTTCCAGCGAAGAACCTACTTTGACTTCAACAAGCCGCAACCGGTCTGGTGCATCTTCCGCGAGGATCGCGACAGGGGCCTTTGATGCGGTCTTGGCCTCGTTTGACCAATAGGAGGGATTGGCAAAGAACAGTTCAAACACTGCGCCGTTTTCGCGAGTGAATCTAGCGATTGTCGATCCACCATCGAATACACCACTTCGCCCACGATATGTCAACTGAGCCTTTCCTGCCAGGTATTCGGGGACCTCACGAGCGATCGAAATAACCTCCTCCGACTTCGTTCCGCCTTTTGTTTGACGATATTGGCCGGGCATCGTGAGCAGTTGTGCGCACGCCATTCTTTGTGAAGTGGCAAGAGCCAGTATCAGCAAAAAAGCTCGCATCTCGGTTCTCACGACGAACGTCCGCGTTGACCGGGCCGCGGCAAACGACTTCGATTTCAGAAACCGCGCGGCCCGCGGCTCCGTGTCCAACGCTTGGTTCGTCGGGTGTCATTCAAGTGTTTCAACAAACGCTCGGCACTCTCGTTCATACTGGTCGCACGGCAAGTCGCCGACACGTTCCCAGAGCGCGAACAGCTCATTTACGTACCGAAATTGTATCAAATCTGCCATACGTCTGATGCGATCGTCATCATCACACGATTCGCCGATATCAAGCATCAAGTGGGCTAGGTACTGTTGCCAGTTGCGAAACCGCGTTACTTCATCCGGTTCTTCCACAGGCAGATAGACCAGTTGATTTGCA
>JAGQPK010001160.1 GCA_020426755.1 Planctomycetales bacterium | reverse complement strand
GAGTTCTCACTGACATGAGCACGAGCACGAGAATACACGCGATACTCGACATTCTCTGCGCAAAGTCGCAATGCCCCCCAAGATCCCGTAGTCTAATGACTTCTCAAATCTTGACACCAGATTCAACGGGCCAGCAAGAGCAACTTCATTCCGGTGAAGTGTTACGAATTTTGAATTAAGAAAGCTGATTGCCAAGTTGAGTGCGATCTTCGATGGAAATTGCCGTCGTCATTCAAAAATCAGAAATCATCATTCCTCAAGCGCTTCCACGCCCAGAACCCGCGGCTGGCGCCTTTCGGCGAACTGTGGAACGAACTCACTACAACTCCGCCTCATGACCTCGCTCGCAACCGCAGCGAGTTCGTGATCACGGAGACCGAACTGAGACTCATTGCGGCGGCGGCAATCATGGGACTGAGCAGCAGCTTGACGTGAAACAATGGCACGAGCAGTCCGGCCGCGAGCGGAATGCCGAGTGCGTTATATCCGACGGCGAATGCCAGGTTCTGCCGAATGTTGCGCATCGTTTGCCGGCTGAGTCGTAGTGCGCGATCAACAGCTCGAAGATCGCCGGCCAGCAGCGTAACCTGCGCTGTCTCCATCGCGACGTCCGTGCCTCCTCCCATGGCAATCCCGACGTCGGCAGCAGCCAGCGCCGGCGCATCGTTGATGCCGTCGCCGGCCATCGCGACGCGACGGCCGCGCTGTTGAAGCTGGTGAATGTAGTTCTGCTTGTCCGCCGGCAAGGTTTCGGCCTGCCAATGTTCGATCCCAAGTTGTCGCGACACATGCTCGGCGATCGTGGCACGGTCTCCAGTCAGCATATGTACTTCAACATGTTGGGCACGAAGTTGATCGAGCGCAGTGCGCGACGTTTCGCGTAACGGGTCTCGCAACACGAACAGCGCGACCTCTCGCTGATCAATTGCTAGCCGCACCACCGCGTCGCCCACGCGTTCTCGTTCCGCCGCCGTCTGCTCTAAATTATCATCCAACTGGACACGTTGCTGTTGGAACCAAGGCAGGTTGCCCAGCGCGACCAACTTGCCATCGCAGCGAGCAACAATGCCTCGCGCTACTTCGACTTGCACATCGGTGGCTGCCGGCAGCGACACCTGGCCGTCATTTGCCCGGCGTACAATTGACTGAGCCAGCGGGTGTTCGCTGTGCGACTCGACACCGGCGGCAAGTGCCAACGCAACGTCAGTCGACACGCCGTCGGCGGTAAGGATCTCTGTAACGCGGGGCTGCCCCTCCGTCAAAGTACCCGTTTTGTCGACCACCACCGTATCAATGGTCTCTAACTGTTGAATTGCCGCCGCGTCTCGAATCAAAATGCCCTGCTGAGCTCCTCGTCCCATCGCGACCACGACGGACATCGGCGTCGCAAGCCCCAATGCGCACGGACAAGCGATGATCAATACGGCAATTGCGTTGACCAGGGCATAGGTTAAACGCGGTTCATAAGGGGAGTAGCGAGCCCACAGCAGAAAGGTCAGCGCGGAGGCTAACATCACGGCGGGCACAAACCAGCGCGCAACACGGTCAGCCAAACTCTGGATGGGAGCACGGCTGCGCTGCGCCTTCGATACCTGGTGGATGATCTGGTTAAGTAACGTGTCGTGGCCAATCTTGTCGGCACGCATCTCAAAGGTTCCCGCATGATTGATGGTGCCACCAATCACTACGTCGCCGATCTGCTTTGCCACCGGAAACGACTCGCCCGTCAACAGCGACTCGTCAAGGTGCGACTGGCCGGCGACGATCGTCCCGTCGACCGGCACTTTTTCGCCCGGCAGTACACGCAAATGCTCGCCCTTCATGAGATTTGCCACTGGCACATCCAAGACTTGAGACTGCACGACGACATGCCCCATGGCGGGCGACAAATCGAATAGT
>JAGQPK010000115.1 GCA_020426755.1 Planctomycetales bacterium | reverse complement strand
CAAGGCTATCGACGGAACTCGGACATAGTGCAGTTGTATAAGGTTGCACGCGAATATCCTAGTTTTCGCCTGACTCGCGTAATCGACACTGCCACGGATCAGTCATTTCTCGTGATTCAACCCAACGACCATCAAGTCGCAGCGATCTTCAACCTCGACGGCACGCTCGTTGACGACGTGGTTTCGATCAGTCACGGGCTAGACGCCGATGCGGTGCGCCAGTATGCCAGGTCGCGTCGTGAGCAGTTGCGATTCGAGGTGCCGCGATGATCTACTTCTTGCGCTGGATCAGACCGTTGGCAATCCTCGTAGCCATCTGCGGAATGGCGATCTACACCGGTGTACGCTGGAAGGGTTGGGTCGAGCAACGTCAGCGGCAGCGTGACATCCAGGATGCCGTTCGCAGTACCGCGTTTCTGCTGACTTCCGATCGCTGGCTGGAATTCGATATTCAGAGCTCCGCAGTTGCTTTGCGCGTGTTGACCAACGCGGCGGTAAGCCACACCGACACGCCAGAAGTCGATCTGCAGCGACCACGTGTAGGTTGGCGGTATCGTGTCGATTACGAGCTGTACGATTCACGTGGCAAGCAGTTGCAGACGCAGGCGTACCATCTGCGCACGCAAATCAATGATGTCCGCGATCCGGTCTCCGGAGATAACGGACTGACTTGGTTCGATTCTTCCGTGGCAATTCCGGCTCAAACTCGCACAATTCAAATTCCGCTTGATCGCTTGCCCGCACGGGCTGCTCGACTTCGCATCAAGTTGGGCGACATGGACGCGGACATTAACGAAGTCGTGATTCGTGCCTACATGAAGTACGAGCGTCAGGACTACGATCAGCCTTATGCTTGGAGTCGACTGTCTGTCGATCGAAGACAGAAGTTGTGTCGCGCCAATGTCTACCCGCCGGAACTTCTGTCTCCGATTGAGCGACGCAATTTGTTGCGTTGGAACTGGGCTGCAATCGCTCCGCTTGGCAAACACGGTCGCGACTACACCAGCTTGCGAATTTATCAGCGTGAAGCACCACAGACGCGGCAATTAACGCTGTTGCCGCCGGAAGAAAGCGTCATCTGCGAACCGGAGCAGCCGTTGACATTCGCTTTGCCACCTACACCGGGTGATGTGAAGCTGGACTTCTACCCGGAACTCGAAGACGGGCAAACGAACGAGACGCATGTGCTGGTTAATGTTCACCGACAGCCGCTCGGTATCGTCGAATCCCGGACGGTGACCATCACCGATTTGGCTGAAGTACTCAGTCTAAATGTTGCGGGTGGCGAGATACTCGAGGTGCGTGCCGATGGGTACGTGACTTGTCATGCCACTTGGTTGGTTCCTGAGCCGTTGTTGCAGGAGGTTAGCATAGAGCGAGCCGGTGAGCCGTCGTCGCCGGCTGCGAGGCCTGAGGCGATTAGCCTATCGACGACGATGGATTCGCTGCAAAGCCATCTGATCGATAAGGCAGGATCGCTCAGTTATCGGATCGCGCATGTTGGGGAGCAGGTCACACCGTTCCGCATCACGGTGCGACAATTGTGGCCAGTCGAGGAACAGATGCCTGCTAAGGATGAACGGTCGAAACCGTCGGTTACGCCGGTGCGTTTCGAGTGGTTGGATCAAGCCGGCGAGGTCTTGCGAGCAGGTGAACTGCCCTTGGAAAGTACCGTTTCCGACTATGATCACGGAGCGATTGGGGCCGCGCGATTGCAGGTCAGCGAGCCCGCGACCTACTACTTTGCCTTGACTCCCGACGTCTCGCAAGTTCGCTTGTACCTTGACGAAGGACTGGCCTGTGCCGTCGCGTTTACTCGGCCACTCGATTTGCCGCGGACGTTCCAGATCCCTGAAGAATCGAATGCCTATACGCGTCAAGAGCACTCGCAACGAAGCTGGTTTCTCATTCGGCCCGAGCAGGCCGAACGACGAATTGAACTGAATGAAATTGCGAACCTGTCGATTCAGGTTCGTCCACCTGTGCCGAATCCGGATCGGGCCGAGGGGGATTACACGTGGAAGAAGTTTGATCCCACCGCATTCAGCGTGGGACGCTACTTTGTGACTCGTTACGATCCTGGCTCGACGGTCCGTCCCGAAGTTGCCGCCATCGTCTATAGCCAGGTCTTTGCGGGACAAGAGCAAACCGTACAGCGGATGTTGGATGTACAGGGAGAAGCCGCCGAGCTGCGACTGCTGTACGCTTGGGATGATGACCACGCTGTTCGAGATCTGTCGCCTGTTCGGCTGTACGTCGACAACGTTCTGTGGCACGCGTTTGTTCCTCGCGCGCGAACGGGCGAGATCATCTTACCCGAGTTGCCTGCCGGGACAAATCAATGTCAGTTGCGTCTGGAAACGCGCAGACGCGGTCGTTGTTTCGTGCGTGGCTTGAGTACGGGCGAGACTGGATACATGAAGCGTTTCGCACACCAGATATCGTCAGAATCGCTCGAGTTTGAACTCATCAAGGAAACAGATCAGGCGGAGACTTTTATTCTGCGAGCATTCTTCGTACTGGACACCGGAGAGGTTGATCGTGTCGCGCGAGCTTCCGCTGGGAATGGTGACGAGTCGGTTGCGATGTTTGACAGGTTCACGACCTATCCAGTCGGTCTATTGAAGCCGGCGCAGGGCATCAGCATGATCGCGCGTCGTCAGGTGCAACTCGACCTGTTAGACGTCGAACGTCGTCAAACGGGATCGTTCAGTGGCTGGACGCTAAGTCACCGAGTTTACGATATTGCTCCGGACGCGAGTGAGCCGGCTATTGCTATTGATGGTCGTCCATTGTTTGTCGATCAGGGCGAACGGTGCGCGTTTGTGCTAGGTGAAGACCTACCTGCTGGGCTCTATCATGCTCGGATCTCGCTACTCGGCGACGGCCAACCACGCGACGCGAGCACTGAGCAGGCATTCGTTTCGGTCTACCGCGTTACCTACGGCGATCGTTCACGTCGAGCGATTGACAGTCGACCTTGGTTACTTCCGAGCGGACGATAACGCATTCTGGCGAACTACTCAGTAACAGGGCCCAAAAAGATGAGTGCCATTCTTCAGCGATTTCGTCGAGCCCTCAGTGGTTGTCAGGTTGTCATCGCGTTCATCATTCTGCTGCAGCTCGATGGTGTCGCGTGCTCACACGAAATGAGCGATGTTGAACGGCTATTGATTCAGGCGAGTAACGTCAAGAAGTTTGTACCGGCAACACGCAGCGATCTAGATCAGTGCGAAGAGCTGTTTCGCAGAACGTTTGTCGGTCCGCGCGACGAGACTCTCGTCACTGACTGGAAGGTGTCAGGGTGGCGTCTGCGACAACTGTCAATTGACGGACATGACGTATTCGTTGTTTACGAAGATCGGCAGCATCTGCGCGGTTGGGGTTTTTACGTAATCGTTCCAGATCGGTTGCCCGGAGTGGCCCTGCAAGCGCCCCATAGCTTTGCAGACGAGTTATCGCGGGAGCTTGCGCTACTGTGCATGGCTGAAGGTTCGTTCGCGACATGCGCTTGGAACACTGTCCGTCGAGACAGGATCGATGTCGCACATCAGATCGATCATCCTTTCTCGTCGTTTACCAAGGCCTTGATCGAGAGCCAGCCAGAGGCATACGTCATACAGTTACATGGATTCGCGCAAGAAAAACGCAAGACGCCGCAAGGAACTGTTTCTGATTTGATCATCAGCAATGGTGATCGCTTTCCGGCGCCTGCAGTGCGTAAAGCGGCCGTGCTGATGCAGACCAACTTTCCCTACGGCCGTGTCCGACTGTACCCGCAAGAGATCAACGAACTCGGCGCTACGACAAATGTTCAAGGAGAACTGCTGCGCCAGCACAGCAGTGATCGCTTTATCCATTTTGAAATGAGTCGACCGCTGCGCAACAAATTGCTCTCTGATGCTACCGCCCGCACCCTGTTCCTCAAGAATCTCAATCGTGTAGTCGAAGAGTGAGGCTGCGTCGGCTTTTCTGGTTGCATTGAGATTGCTGTTGCTGCCGTCACATCGGCCGCAAGCGCAGGGCTGACGAGCTGGCAATGCAAGCATTCAACTGCAGGCACAGTTTCAGGTCGCGCAACAATGCTTTGGATCTGGTGACGAAAGAGTTGCCAGTCGACATAGGCGGCGATAGGCAGATTAAATGCCGCGAGGGATCGGTACGCGCGGGCGACGGATCGCCGGCTTTGAGCTCCGCAAGGGAGAGCGAAGTCGCATCGCTATCCCTGCGCGCCGATTGCTGATCCTGTGTTTCTGCTTGGTGGTTCTAATCGGACTGGTTGCGCGTCCCAGTTACGTCAATGCGGTCGATCTCGATGAGGCCGAATCGCGTTCGCCTACCCGACTCAGTCTGTTGCGCTGGGACAACGTAGAAGGTGCGCCATATTCATTGGGCGGTGTGACGCCCAATTTTGATCGTAAGTCGCGACTACATCTGGTCTCGCTGGCCCCGGGTCAGCAGACAATCATACACTTGCCCACGGGAAGTTCGTTGCGCGCCGTCTGCGCGCTTGGCGAATTGCGGCCCGATGACCTTGTGTTCTGGGTTTCGAACGGAAGCGGACTGTATCGAGAATCGCTAAACGCCATCGGCTCAGCGGATGGATCACTCATTGTCAATGCAGACGACGATGGGCCCGCAGTGGTGCGCGTTGAAAGGCCGGCGTCTGCCAGTTGTGCCATCAGCGTGTCACTGTTTGTTTCGCGCCGGATGAATGGCGCTGAGCGTGCGAGTTACCCGTGCCAGCTGGTGGGTTGCGAAGATGGTGTACCGCTGTGCGTTGACGGAGAATTGTCACTAGAACGATATCAGCGTCTGTCGGCTGGACAGGTCGCGACAATTGCCGTAACTGCTCCCGCTCGACTACGCATCGTGGGACGCTTGATGTACTCCAAGCTTGAATCGCAATCGCGGCAGGCGTTTCAGATCCGTTTGAGTTCAGACCGTGGTGACCGTGAGATTCTGGAAGTCGAAACGATTGCGGAACGTAATCACTTGGTGGCCTGGAACGACCATCCGCTACGGGTTGGTACAGAGGAGGTGCAATACTGGGACGTACCTCCCGGGGCGAGTCGAGTATCGCTTGAATGTACCGGGGACGTGCTCTTGTACGTCGCATATTCGGTGTGCGAGCCACAGCCTCGCCGACTAGCAACGTCGGTGCTTGCCGATGACGGTTCGGCAGCCAGCCTGTCGATTTGGGGTATCGAACCCAACGCGCCGGCCAATCCGTGGGCTGGAGTCAGGCGTCCGCTGGTGAACGTGTGGCAACAGGCACTCCGCTCTGCACGCGACAATCGCTTCGCGGACGGTGGCGTGATGGGATGGGAGTTGCTGCGAAGGCAAGCGGCTGCGTCTCCTGAACTTGACGATCTGTCAACGTTAGCCAATCGAATTCGCAATCGCTACACTTCGATGCGCTCGCTCTGGCCCGTCGCGGCGGATCGAACGCTGGATCTGGAGACAGCCTACTTTGGTCTTGAGCAGCTGACTGAGCCTGGCGCCGTTGCTCGGGAGTCGGTTCAAAGTGAAGCTTTGCTCGATGATACTTTGGGATTGTTGTCTCGCGGCCGGTTTGCGGTAGTTCCAGCAGGGGAAACAGTGCGCTACCGCCTTCCCAATAATTCGCCCGAAAGTCAACTGCGTATCGCGGTCGATCGCGCGAACGTGGAAGGTGTGGTGCGGATGGCCATGCAGTTTGACGACGGGCCGCCGATTCGACTGAGGTGTTTGTCGAAGGATCCGGTTTCTGCACCACGAATCGATGTGTCGACAACTGAGCTGGGCCTGGTGGCATTGCGGGGCCTCGACCAACACCGATCAGATCGTACGCTAGGCGGCGCGTTTGCACTTCGTCGCGATCCAGGGCGCTACACCGAAGTCGCTAGTTCGACGCTGAATGTGCCAGGCGGTGTGAGTTGGATTCGAGTGACAAACGAGTCGAGTTGTGCCATTCGTCTGTCATTGCAGCATCGCGCGAACCGAGATGCGCTGCTGACGGAGACAAGCTTCTTAGAGTTTCGGCGGCGTTTGGATGTCCCCATGTTGCCGTTTGTCGTGTCGGGTGAATTGCCGGACAGTGTCGTGGATGCCACGGCGCTGGCCGAATTGCTCAATCATTACGTCCCGCTTGTCGCACGTTTTGACGAAGAGCGGCGAAACTTTGTCGCGGGACTCGAACCACCAAGCGATGTCGTCAATAGTGAAATGGTTGAAGCGGATATAGTCACGCTATCATCAACTGTTGATGCAGCAATCGAATGTCAGGACTGGATGGCTGCGCTTGGGCCGTTGAGTCAACTCATCAATGCTTCTGACGAAGTCCGCCGCCGTGACGCGATTGCCACGCGGATCGAAACCCTGGCGGCGTTGCACGAGGATACGCTCGTGGATTATGAGCTGCGTGGCCGCTTTATCTACGATCGTGATCCGGCTGTGCGGCGAATGGCGTTTCGACGCTTGCTGGAACGTTACTCCGGCGAGCAGGATGTCGATGCCGCCATTCGGTTGGTCGCAACGGCAGTTCTGGCGGAGCCGACGGCTGAGCACCTGGGTATGCTCGCCGAAATGTATGCTCATCAAGGCGACTGGCAGGCGGCCTTGTACGCTGTTCTGGCATTACCGCCGGACATCGTGCCTGTTGAAACCGCGCTGCTGGCGGCTTACCAGGCGGGCTGGTGGCAAACGTTCGAAATGATCCTGTATCAGAGTTCGGTTCCCCCGCAGACACGCGCCTTCTGGGAAGGGATGCGACGCTTGCACGCCGGAGATCTTGGGGGGGCTCGCCAGTCATTCTGCGAAGGTGGTGCGCAGGGGATCGAGATGTCGGCCCATTTGGATTGGGGGCAGCAGATCGCCAAGCAGCTTGCCGCAAGTGACATGAGTGTTCGTGTCAGTGCCTTGCGGCAATGGGAGCAGTGGACGCAGCAACATCCGGGACCGCGTGTGTGGCATCGCGACGATTCGATCGTGAAGAGTTGTCCGCGCGTCGAACCGATCGTCGTGGCAGGGCAGGACGAAGGCAACACGTTGTTTCGCGCCGCCCCGGACGCGCCACTTATCTTGGAAGTACAAGGTCCAGCACAGCTGCAATTTGACGTCTATTTGTTGCATCCGGCGCACGAGGATGAGGCGATTGACGATTGGTTTTCGATTGAGGCGTTGGGACGTCGTTGGGTGTTGCCTTTACACGGCAGTCGTCACTCGCAGACGCTCACAATGCCAGGCGATCCGGCCTGGATGCCAGGTAGCAAGCGGACCTGTACGATCAGCGTGGGACCGGGGCGACATAAGCTGTCCCTCGCGGGTGAAGGTCACTCGGTACTCGTAAGTACGTCGGTGGAACAAACGCCGCTGCGAATTCCTGTCTTGCCTCCCTTGGTGCCAGAGAACGTCGACCGAGTGTTGAACGGTTGTTGGCAGGATGGTACGGGGCCGGCGTTAGCGCGACGCGGTGACAAGGAAGTGGCATATTGGTGGATTGCTGCAGATGCAGCAGATCTGAAGGCCCAGCGGCGATGCGAGCCGCTAGTCATCAACTCGGATGCGCGTCCGTCAGAGTCTCCGCCGCTGGTCGAACAGTTGCATGCCAATTGGCGTCGCGGGATGTTGTCGCGAGAAGGTGCGATGCAGCTCTTGTCCACTCCGTTTCCCACGGAGAACGCGCTGACGGCGGACGAGTTGGCTGAGGTGATGGCCATGGCCGGCACACCACCCACGCCGAAGCCCGCGCCGCATCCTGCACAGAGCTCTGACCGGGCTGAGAGTTTGCGGTTGGCCGTTCTCTTACAACACTGGCAAGTTGATGAGTTGCTCCGCAGTGAAGTGCCACGCGATGAAACGGTGCGACGTCAACTGGCGACAAACTTGTGCTATTTTGTTGATCGACAAGTGCCGCAAGTGCGCGAGTGTCTGGTCAAGCTGGTCGGCCTGCAGTCCACTGACGATCCTGATCAAGTGATCGACCAGCTTGTTGAGCATGTGTCCAGGCGTGGTGAATGGCTTCTGTTTCGAGAAGTCAGTGACAGCGCCGGAACGCACGCAGCAGCGACATCCAAACCTCGTCCAAACAACGCGTCGTCACTCACGCGTTACGCTCTGTCCCAAGTATCGATTGGTACTGCACAGGTTCCTGACTACATACTGTCTAACTATCGTCAGGTAACATTGCGACTGGATGGAGCCGAATCAGTACCGCTCGTGTTGGGATTGCTCAAGCCACAGGTCCTGTCGCAGGCATCACCGACGTTGGACGTCGAGATTCAGCTTGATCAAGAATCGCCCCAGACGGTGAAGCTCGATGTGGCTGATCAAATGGTACAGCTCCCTCTGGTTGTTCCGGCAGGCAGCCATCAGGTGCAGGTGCGGCTACTCAATCCGTTCGCCGGACGGTATGTGTTTTTGTATATCAACGAGCAACAAGCAGACGGCCTACTAGTGGCTTGGGATAAGCAAGTTGATGTGGATGAGAGTGAGCGTACGTATCACGTTGCCAAACGCGACCGTCCGGTCAAATTCTTTGCGGATGGACCGACTTGGCTGCGCGTTGAGCAGTTCGATGGCGGCAACTTGCACCGACGCGATCTCGTCGTCCAATCTGGCCGGCAAGAGATGACGTTGTCCGTCGCGACTGGGGACGATCATACGCTCTATCGGATCTCCGAGTTTAAGTTTGGCTCCGGCGATGTCACACCGCCGCTCTACCGCGCCGGCATCGCATCACCTCCACAACGATTTCGCTGGTTAACAGGCACATCAACACGAGGGACCTGCCTGCCACCGCTGGCTCGGCAAGTCGAACCGCAGACGCAGTTGGTGTCTTGGGGGCCGCTTGAGTTGTCATCGTTGCGCCCAGCCGACGAACCTGCCCATCTGATCGGCAATGTCGATGCGATTCCGCTGGGACAGCAGGAAGATGGCACCTGGGGGATTGGCGTGGGCGCGTTTCAGCGGCGAGCGGTCGAAGAGGGATTGCTGGGAGGATCGGCTGAACGCTTCCAGCAGACGATGATTTCCTACGAACAGTTTGATCCCTGGCGCGATCGCTATCGGCGTGTGCAGGGATATCTGCGTTTGCGTGACGCGAGCAGTCCTTCGTTCGGTGTGGTCTATGACGGATGGCGCAGTTTGGCGTCGCTGTTCGACGGCGACTCAACGCAAAACGACACGCCGGAGACGTTAATCGAGCACTGGACTGAGAAATGGCATGTCCACAATTCATTCTTCGGCTATGCTCAGACTCCCGTCGATCCGCTACCGGGTTACGATGCGAGTGCCGAGGGTGCGTTTGGCGGACGACTCGCGCTATCGAGACGCATCCAGTTTGCGCGGCGGTGGTATCATCTACCGCAGTTAGCGTACAGTGCCCGTTGGCTGAGCATCGACGAGACGAGTTATTTACCGGGGCGTGTCGACCAGGACATTTTTACACCGTTCAAGTCAACGCATCGCACGTCGTTGCAGTTGAGCGATACGTTTGCCTTTGAGCCATCCGCGGCACGGCGGTTTTGGTTTCGGCCTTCCCTGTATTCGAATGAAGATCTCAATCCATTTGCTCCCGACCATGCGTCGCTGCAAACGGGCGTGAGCGCGCTGTGGCGGCAGATGGAGATCGATGTGTCGTACCGATACGCTCGCTTCTTCAGTGACGGCGATCGACTCGTGGCGGCAGATCAGCATCTGCTGTCGCTCGACACGACGTTTGACCGCTGGCAACATGCCGGTTCTCGCTATTCCCTGGATATCAACGTCCGCCATATTCTGGATCGGGGCGACACGAGTGCCTATGTGACGATCACCCGCTTCTTATCTGCCGGGCGGGGGTATCGAGACAGAGCACCAAGTGAAACTCGATTCAAACGGGAACGCGAGCGGCGAGTCTTTCCGTTGTGGGCGGAGCGGGAACCACGATGAAGAGATTCATGCTCTACACTTCGTTAGCGTACTCGGAGGCTGTACGCGTTCTCGTTCGGGCCGGTCCAGCAGGCCGGACTGACTCTTTGGGGTACCCACATGTTTCGCTCGAAGTACGCCGCTGTCTATGACCTGCTTGGCGAGGGTATGACGCCGTTCGAACGGAAACTGAATTCACGTCTGATTAGTAAGGCCTATCGGAAATTCCGTATCTATCTGCAGCAGGTACGACAGAATCGGCGACGCGCGGAATTAAATATTCCCAAACGGGTGCGCAAACGCTGGCGCGAAGAGCAAGTGCGCGACCGGCGTCGGGCGGAGAACTCGCCCTACCGACTGTTGGTCGACTTTCTCCGCATTGAGGTGCGCAGTGAAGTTGAGCGGCTGGAAAAGCTGACGGCCGGCAACCTCGAATTTCGCAAGACGTGGGCGCGAGTCGTCAATGATGCCGAGCCCAGGCGTTTGCTGTTAGACTACGCGGCAGAGCTGGGCGCCTCTTGGTGGCAACGCTGGGGCGATCGTCGCGCGGCAGAACGCTGGCTGAGTGACGATGCGCTGAACGATCGCTATCTGCGGCTACGTGGTGAAACCGAGTTGAACCTTGAGTTCCTGCTGAATCGACTCGGTGTTGTCGCGGGAACGATTGTCACGCTAGTGGACTCGCCCGGTGATCTGATTGATCTTTGGCAGCGACTCGGTTTGGAGTCGTTGTTGTGTG
>JAGQPK010001159.1 GCA_020426755.1 Planctomycetales bacterium | reverse complement strand
ATCCAATAGCGGATGGTGATAAGCGATGCGCGGCTCGAGCTGTTTCGAATGTGGGCGACAGAATCTTCCTGAGTGTGTAAGTTGCAGGCCGACGACCGGCGGGCTGTCGAAATGTTGTCGGTCGTCGGCGGTTGCAGATTGATTCGCAGCGACGTGCCCCGCATGAAGTTCAGCCAGCAGCGCCGCCAGACCTGCCTCATTCTCCGGAACCGCCATTGTCTGCCTGGGGTTGGCCCGGCCATCTGGCTGCACGGCCGCCGCTTCGCCGCCCCAAATCAATGACGCGCCACTGCGCCCGAAATTGTGCCACCGACGCAACGTGTGCTCCGTCGGCGAGCCGTCTGCGTTCGCATCCCAGCCCTCCATCGGATGTACCACCCATCGATTGCTCAGGTGAAACGGGCCAACCTTGAGCGGCTGAGCAAGGGGTGACGCGTCGGTCACCAATTGAATCGTCTCATCAACCGGAAGTGCCAACTGCAATTCGGCCAAGCGGTCGCGAAACTGCGTGACGGTTTTCAGTTGAGCAATTTTGGGATAATGCGTCATCGGTCCAGTTCAATTCGGGCAATTGATAAGCGGCGTTAATCTGCGAGCAATTCGAAATTCTAACGATTCGTCGTCGGCTCTGCATGCGGTCTGCTCGGCAGCTAGTTGGGCGAGTTAGTTTGGCAAGTTAGTTTGCCGGCGGCGAGTTCCAACAGATAGCACACACGTTCGCCGAAAGGCGTTAGCCGCGGTTCTTGTGTATGGCTGAATCGGCACAGGGAAAACCGACGCTAACGCGTTGGGGCGATTACACCTTCAGGCTGTGCATAGAGTTGCGGCAAACTACGCAAGATGCTGAACGACTTAACACGTATCTACTCTACAATCGCGCGGGTCGAATTGCACTGCGCGAGAGGATAAAGCTCTTTGGCGCAGGCAGCGCCGCGAAGTTGATCGTGGCGGTGCGATCTTTGCCGTTGCCACTCAGCGTGGCGATCTTGCCAGGGCCGTAGGTCGGATGAACGACGGTCATGCCTACTTGAAACTGATCTGGATTGACAGTGTTCGGTGCAGCTTGGCTCGTGCCGGGTGACAACATATCGGCAGCCGTTTGGAGCGGCAAATGGCTGCCGCCAAACGCCGGCGAACGCGGTGGCGGATTGCCCCGTGCGTTATCGCTAGCGTCCTGTGGCAGAGGATTAGGTTCGCTTGTTGCCACCAATTGCGAATACTCGCTGCTCGTCGCTGGTGTTCGCTCGCCAGACCGCACATCGATCACTTCGACATCATCTTCCGGACCTGAATCGAACGCGTCAAACTCATCGTCATCGTTGAAAGTTCGGAATGCCGGGCCGGTGCAAAGATCCTTGATCTCCATCTCATTGCGTGGCAGTTCCATCAGGAAGTTGCTGGGAATCGCATGAGACAAGTTGCCGCGCCGCGAACGAATGCGGCAATAGCTCAATTGCAAGTGTAACTGGGCCCGCGTGATCCCGACGAACAGCAACCGTCGTTCTTCCTCCTCTTGGTTGCGGTTAGACAAACTGCGCTCGTGGGGCAGCAAACCGTGCTCGACGCCGACGATATACACCCAAGGAAACTCGAGCCCCTTGGCAGCGTGCAAGGTCATCAATGTCACGCGGTCCGTTTGCTCGTCCCAAGCGTCGATGTCGTTGACGAGCGACGCTTTGTCGAGAAACGCGCCAAGCGCGTCGGGATCCTCGTTCGCATCATCAAATTCAGCCGCGGCCGTCAGCAGTTCCTCTACGTTCTCAGCGCGTTCGTCGTCTTCTGGTGTGCCGGAAGCACGCAATTCAACGAGATAGCCCGTTTCGTCCAGCAGTTGATTAAGCAGCCCAGCGACGGACAAGTGAGCTTGTTGCGACAGGCGATCAATCATCCGCGTAAAGTC
>JAGQPK010001158.1 GCA_020426755.1 Planctomycetales bacterium | reverse complement strand
CTACGTGCGGGCTCGCAAACGGGCTCAAGCCAAAGGCGGCAGCAGCGTCCTGCTGCTCTTGGCCGAACAACCGGCCCGAACCGATTTAGCCGATTGTCTCGCCGCTGCTTTCGACATGGAGTTGTTGGATGAGGCCAAGTCGCGGACTCGTATGCGCGTGAATGCCGCGCGTTGGCAGAGTTGGGATTTGACCAGCAATCAGCATCTGACTGCCAAGGAGGTTGCCGAGCAGCTCGGAATCTCTGTGGGCACCGTCTACGCCAACAAAAACCAAGTCCAGCATCTGATTCGTGAAGAGATCCAGAAGTTGGAAAAAATAAGGGCCTGGCACGAGGGGTAGATTCAGATCGACCTATTGAGAGTGACAAGCTCGAGCTCGTCCGGATGTTTGCCTATCCCGACGAGACTCGCGCAACGTGGGCCGTTCTCGACAGTTGAGGATCGATCCTGGCGAAGTTTGACCTTTTTGTCTTAAGTTTGGGCGACTCAAGCGTAAAGCACTTTAGATGCGCGCTTGACTCTTCCCTAACGTCAAATCAACCGGTGGTTGCGAAATCTTCATGAGAAGCTGCCCGACTCAAGACCGCCTGCGTCAGTTTATTGATGGCCAGTTGAGCGACGATGATTTCGCCTCGTTGGACCAGCATGTCGAAATGTGTTCGTCATGCCAGGCCACGCTTGAGCGGTTGACTGGCGGCTCGGCGGTCGATGAGAAGTTCTGGCATTCTGGTGATCCGGATACTGAGGCCGAGCGCGCACATCGTCACCTGCCGGACGATGTTCGGCAGCGACTTACACAGAGTGTCGTGAAAACGGTTGCTCGTGGTGACTCATCAACTGCATCCAAGTTGCCGGTAGAGCCAAGCGTTGATGACATCGCCGATTTCCTGCCCACGCGGCTTGGCGACTACGAAATTGTGCGCGAGATCGGTCGTGGCGGCATGGGGGTCGTCTACGAGGCCAAACAGCGATCGCTCGACCGAATCGTGGCCTTGAAGGTGTTGCCGCGCAATTTCTTTCCTTCGGCGGCCAGCATCGCGCGTTTTCGACGAGAGGCTCGCGCGGCTTCACAACTGCACCACACGAATATCGTACCGATCTTTGAAGTCGGTGCGGCAGACGGAGTGCAGTACTACTCGATGCAACTGATTGACGGCGTCAACCTGTCAAATCTGGCCGAGTTGTCGATCGCATCGCCAGCGATGCGCGAGTCATCTGTTAAACGCGGAACGATCAGCGATCATCGGTTGATCGCCGATGTCGGTCGGCAAGTTGCCGACGCGCTTCACTACGCACACCAACGCCACATTATCCATCGCGACGTCAAACCTTCGAACCTGATTTTGGACAAGGAAGGTGTCGCGTGGCTGGCGGATTTCGGACTCGCCAAGCAGCTAGGTGAAGACCTAACCGGCACGATGGAGGCGGCCGGAACGTTGCGGTTCATGTCGCCGGAACGTTTCCAAGGAGTTTGCGATCAGCGCAGCGACGTCTACTCGCTGGGATTAACGCTCTACGAATTGCTGACCGGTCAACGTGCGTTCGTGACCGACGATCACTTTTCGCTGATGACACAGATCCGAGAGTTCGATCCTCCATCGCCTGGTTCCATCAATCCAGCGATTCCCCGCGACTTGGATACGATTGTGCGAAAGGCGATATCGAAGTCCGCAGACCGACGGTATCAGTCCGCGCAAGAATTGGCGGATGACCTGGCGCGGTTCAACCGCGGTGAGCCGATCATGGCTCGGAAAGTCAGCTTGGCCGAACGGGCTTGGCTCTGGGCGCTAAAGCGAAAGTCGCTCGCTGCATCGCTGGCCGCCATTCTTTTCTTGATCATCTTAACGGCGATTGGTTCCAGTATTGCGGCAGTTCATTTTCGCAACCAGGAGCAACGGCAA
>JAGQPK010001157.1 GCA_020426755.1 Planctomycetales bacterium | reverse complement strand
ACTTATATCAGCTTCTGGCACCAAGTATGCAGCAACCGTAGGAGGGCTCTTGCGCTACGGGAGAAACGCCGCTCAAATACTCACGCCCTTCGCAGTCGTAGGAGACGACGTGACACAAGTGAATCTTAAGCTCGATGAGTTCATGGCGACGCCCAGTGACGCCGTAAATGTTCGTCGGACGTTAGGACTGCTCGAAACACGGATCTTACAGGAACTTAGTAGCGACAGCGGTGTGGTTCACATCGACCCGCATGCTCACCCGCCAACGCGAAAAAAATGAAAATTCAGCGCAAATCAACAGGCCGACTCGATCCGCGTGATGCTGTGCGACGTGATGCCGCGCGAATCGCGCGGCGAGCAACGAATCAACATCGATTCTGGCAATCACTATCAGTGCTCGGTACCGTCGGTTGGCCCATTGCACTACTGACTGTGGCCGGCACCGCGATCGGTCACTGGCTCGATCTTCGTTGGGGAACTGGTGTGCGAATGACGTTGATCCTCATGACACTCGGCGTCACCATCGGCTCCCTTTCAGCGTGGAAATCGATCGCGGGGTACCGTGACGCGTCGTAAGAGAGAACCAGCTTCCAGTAAAAAAGCGTCTTCGTAAATTGTAGAAACAATCGAACTTCAGTGGTAATCACGCACCTGCCATGAGGAGGCGTGACAATGGAACTGCGCATCTTTGGCGATCCCGTGGCATTTCATTGCGGGCCGTTTCCCGTCACCGAAACGATGTTAACTTCAACCTTGGTGACCTGCGTGCTAATTGGCCTAGTCTGGGGTGTACGGATCTCACTGCAGAACGCCCCGCTGAGCTATGTATCGACTGTGGCGAGCATGATCGTGGAGAGTTGTGACAAACTGATCTACGACATTACCGGACGGGCGCATCCAGAACTAGCAAATTGGTCCGGAAGTTTGTTTCTGTTTATCGCTAGCTGTAATCTGGCGGGACAACTGCCAGGAGTGCATCCGGCAACAGGTAGTTTGGCGACAACATCGGCGCTTGCGCTGCTGGTGTTTTTAAGCGTACCGTTTGCCGGCATCTACAGTCATGGTGTATGTGGGTATCTCCGCAGCTACTTGCGACCAAACCCCTTGATGCTACCCCTACATGTCATCTCCGAGCTGTCCCGCACACTTGCTCTAGCAGTTCGTCTATTCGGAAACATTATGTCGGGACATCTCGTCGTGGCACTGTTGGTATCTCTCGCCGGATTGCTTGTACCAACTCCGATCATGGCGCTAGATTTGCTGATAGGGATACTTCAGGCGTACATTTTCGCGATTCTTGCTACGGTGTATATCGGAGCCGCGATCAGTAAAGACGCGGAGTAAGGCGATGAATGAACATACGATTCTGGCAGCTGCGACCATTCTTGCTGCGGCTTTCGTGATGGCCGTCGGCGCTGTTGGAGCGGCCTATGGCGAGAGCCGGATCGGAGCGGCGGCAATGGACGCACTGGCTCGGCAACCCGACGAGGCATCGTCGATTACTCGTATGCTGTTCGTCAGCTTGGCTATGGTCGAGTCGACCGCGATTTTCTGTTTGGTGATTGCGTTAATCCTGCTGTTTGCGAATCCCTTTACGGGTGGATCGGGCGGATAGTCTCGTGTCTCCTACCGTGACGACATTCCTATTCGAAGCCGTTAATGTACTCGTGCTGGCCGCGGTTCTGAGCTGGCTGTTCTTCAATCCAGTTCGCAAAACGCTGTCCGATCGTCGGGATGCACTCGCAGCCGAAAAGCTGGAAGCAGACGAGAGGCTGCAACAGGCAGAAAAGACGCGGGAAGAAATCAATCACGAGCGTTCAGCGTTGCAGGCCGAACTACACAATATGCGCGCTCAGAGCTTGGCTAGTGCGCAGGCGGAAGCAGCGCAAGTCCTGGACAAAGCG
>JAGQPK010001156.1 GCA_020426755.1 Planctomycetales bacterium | reverse complement strand
TTCGATCTCGTTCTCAACATGACGTAACCGTGACGCCAGCGATCGAAAATGCGGCGCCGCAATTTACTCCCGTTGCAGCGGAAGCGGCGACGAGCACGACGGTTTCCCCGGCACTGCCCGCCGAGTCCGCGACGAACGTTCGCGCCGATACGGAACTGACAACGACGCGCACGCGAGCGTACGACGAACTGCTGAATGCCAGCGTTGACCCCTCGCGAGACGGCTGGATTAGTGAGCAGTTGGCAGAAGCCGCCACAGAACAACTCAATCAATTGTTGGCTCAGGTGCAACATGACAGACTGGACACCACAGCCATCGCTACCCTGCTGACGTCCGACTTCGCTTGCACGCCGCTGCGACCGGCGCCGTTGACTCGTCTCTATCGTGATGACATGGTGTTGGCAGAGGTTGCCGCAGCCAAGACGCTGCAGACGCCACCGACGCAGCGTGGAGTGAGTGGCCTACAGCAATCGCTGGCGACGCTACGTGCACGGATACCTCCTGACGCTGTGTTTCAGACCAAAGCCAAGCTCGTCGCCATGCAGATTCAGGACAAGCGATTGGCAGCACGAGCTCACATTGAACTCGATGCGCTGCCGCCGCAAGCACGCGCGCAGATTCGAACGAACTGGGATTGCCTATGGGGCTTGATTCCGGCAGCTGAACCTAACGGTTTGCCACGCCTGCAACTTTCGGCGATTCGGGTAGCTGACTTTCAGGAGTCGATTGCGCGCGAGGCTGACGTCGACTGGTTTATTGAATCGACCGCCGCAGTGATTGGACACAACCGCGTCGTACAAGAACAATTGGCATTTGGTCTCGATGACTGGTTGAAGCAAATTGAACGAACGCATCGTATGCATGTCTTTATGGCGTGCGGTGTTGCTGTGGGTGACGCGAACGGT
Organism: Planctomycetales bacterium; assembly: GCA_020426755.1. GTDB lineage: Bacteria > Planctomycetota > Planctomycetia > Pirellulales > Pirellulaceae > JAGQPK01. Next base: position 999 of record JAGQPK010001156.1, on the reverse strand, counting down.
GACGGGATGGACGACCTTTATGTGTGTCAGCCCGGCGGTCTGCCCAATCGCTTGTTCGTGCAGAATCGTGACGGCACTGCGGATGAAGTCTCCTGGCGTGCCCGAGTCGATTGGCTCGATAGCACGAGCAGCGCATTGTTCGTCGATCTCGACAACGACGGCGATCAAGATTTGGTGTTGGCGACGTTATCGGGGCTCGTCATTCTGCAAAACGACGGTGCCGCGCGGTTCAATTTGGTGGGTACGCTGCCGACGGACGGATCCGACATGCAGTCGCTCACTGCCGCCGACTACGACAATGATGGTGACGTAGATCTTTTTGTCTGTTTGAACTTTCCCAAGGCCAGTGCGCAGCGCGAAGGAGATGGAGCATTCACCTACCATGATGCGAACGACGGTGCTCAGAATCATCTCTTTCGTAACGAATGGACGGCGGATCATACCTGGAAGTTTACCGATGTAACGGAGGCGAGCGGCATCGGTCAAGATAATCACCGGCACAGTCTGGCCGCATCTTGGGAAGACTACGACAATGACGGAGATCAGGATCTGTATGTCGCGAATGACTACGGGCAGAACTGTTTGTATCGCAACGACGGGGGCACGTTTCGCAACGTAGCGGCCAGTGTCGGTGTGGTCGATCAAGGCTCGGGCATGTCGGTGAGTTGGAGCGACATCAACAACGACGGACGCATGGACCTGTACGTCGGCAACATGTTCTCGTCTGCGGGTAGTCGTATCACAACCCAGCCGGGATTTCGGCCCGGAATTGCGGATGCGACTCGTAGTATATTGCGACGCTTTGCGAAGGGTAACTCACTGTTTTTGAATCGGCCCGATGGCAACTTTCAGGATGTCGGCGGTCAGGCCGGCGTGGAAATGGCACGGTGGGCCTGGAGTTCACTGTTCTTCGACATGAACAACAGTGGCTTCGAAGATATACTGGTAGCCAATGGCTACATCAGTACAGATGATACGGGCGACTTGTGAAGCTTCTTC
>JAGQPK010001155.1 GCA_020426755.1 Planctomycetales bacterium | reverse complement strand
TCGTCGGCCAGCCCGCACAGACGAGCGTACGCATCGGCACTCAAGATTAACGTGTGCGCCTGGTTGCACTTCATCGCGCGTCGTGTTGCCCCGGCACGACGTACATCTTCAAAGAGGACCGCGGCTGGCGCCTTTCGGCGAACTTCATGTCGCGCCCCTAGTTCGCCGCGCGCGCTAGCGTCGGTTTGTCCGGCCACGACGCGTCCATCTGCAACGATATAAGATGCTCCGACTTCTAAGGGGACAGCGTTTTCTGGAGCCTCCTGTCAATTGACTCGCTTCGCGAGCTGCGCTGAAATCACTGGCGTAAGCGTCGAAATTGTCCTACTTTTTGTCGGATTTTGGCCTCCTACGTCTGGCGCCGAGTAGTCATCTGTCAAAGTGATGGCATTGCTCAACGGAACAATCGTTCCTTGGCCAGGGATTGGCCGAATAGTGCACGCCTTCTTAACGTCTGGCAAGTTGTGACGATGAACGAGCTGTTGAAAATCTTTAGTGCCACGGGTGGACAGGGCGACTACTTGGGAACGCTTGAGTCGCTAGTCGCAATTGGCTTAAGCGTTTTGTGTGTCGCGATCGTTGCGGTCACTTATCGCAAGACGTGCAAAAGTGCAGCCTATTCGCAAAGCTACTCGCAGTCGCTGGTCCTACTGGCGATTGTCACGACGGTCGTCATGATCGTCATTGGATCGAATATCGCTCGAGCATTCTCACTGGTTGGCGCCTTGTCGATCATTCGTTTCCGCAATGCGGTCAAAGAGACGCGTGACGTGGCTTTCATCTTCTTAACGATGGCGATCGCCATGTCGTGCGGCACACGATTTTACCTGTTGGCTGTTTTGTCGACTGTGATCGCGTGTGCAGTGACGTTGATGATGTACGCCTTTGACTTTGGTGCCAATCGCGGTGCGTTGAATCGTCTCTTGTCCGTCCAACTGCCGACCGGGCTGGCACCGGAAGCTGTACTGGAGCCTGAGTTTTCTCGACTCTTCGATTCGTTTGCCTTAGTTTCACTGGCGAATGCGCGACAGGGCATGTTTTGGGAAGCGGTTTATAGCGTGCGACCGCTGCCGGGAATTTCCGGAAGCCAGGTGATTGACGCGGTCTCGCGACTCAACAGCAATCTGAAGGTGACCTACAACTACGCTGCACAGAACGAAGATCTGTAACGTTGTTGGCTCGGAGAGTCTTCATGCAACGCGTAAGAAGCACGTATACGGGCCGCACTTATCTGGCAGTCCGGAGTGCTCACGGGCTGCAGCGACAAATCGCTCTGCCACGTAAGATTTGGCTGGCACTGCTGTTGCCGATTGTCTTGTTCATCTACGTCTACAGCCATCCCTTGGCGGCCGAATATGTGCGGTTGGCTGTGACGCAAGGTCGGCCGGCTTACCTGCGGTTGGCGATCGCCGACTGTTGGCGCCAGACGAGCGTCTCACTACACAACATGGTCGCTGTGACACGACCTCCGTTAGCGAGTCAGTTGCCAACGGTTTCGTTGACTGTGCCAAACAACACGCTCTTGCGCATGCAGAAAATGTTGCACGGCGGTGAGCGAGACCTAGGGCACGACGAAGGTGGCACTCGTCCCTACTTCGACGCGTTCCTGCAGCAAGACGATGGACGTGACGAGCTGATGAACGTCAAGGTATCAATTCGCGGCACGATGCCCTGGCACCATTCGCCGGACAAGCCATCGTTGCGCATCAAGATCAAGAAGGACGATGCTCGCGCGGATCGCTACGTCGAATTGACCGTACCGGAAGACGCGCTGGCACTAAATAACTGGTTACCAGATCAGTTGGCCACTGAATTCGGGTTGATGACGGCGCGTAGCGAGTTGGTTCGGTTATTCATCAATAACCGCTACTTCGGAGTTTATCAACGCACGCAACGGCCCGGTGA
>JAGQPK010001154.1 GCA_020426755.1 Planctomycetales bacterium | reverse complement strand
TCCATTTTGGCCGTGTACCACAGCCCATAGTAGACCATCTCGGCAACTTCCGGCGCGAGCCGATCGCGAAGATGGACCAGGTCGCGATCGAGCGTCAACTGCTCGAGCACCATCAGGGCGTCATAGAGTGTTGTCATACCGGGAGATTCATAGACGCCACGGCTCTTCATTCCCACGAATCGATTTTCGACCATGTCGATGCGGCCCACGCCGTTGCGGCCGGCAATTTTGTTTAACGTCTTCACGATGCTTAACGGACTCAGCTTTTCGCCGTTGACGGCAATCGGCACGCCGCGCTCGATATCGATCGTCACCAGTTCCGGTTCGTCCGGCGCTTCCTGCGGGGAGACCGTCATGCCGAATTCGACAAGCTCCACGCCATTGACGTTCAGATCCTCGAGCTTGCCCGCCTCATAGCTGATATGCAGGCAGTTTTCGTCCGAGCTATACGGCTTGGAGACCGATGCCTTGACCGGAATGTTGTGACGATCACAGTAGGCAATCATCTCGGTACGGCCGGGGAATGTCTCGCGAAACGCGGGGATCCGCCAGGGGGCAATGACTTCCACCGACGGGTCGAGCGCCTCGGCCGCCAACTGAAAACGGCACTGATCGTTACCTTTGCCGGTGGCACCGTGAGCATAAGCTTGAGCGCCGACTTCCCGCGCGACCTGCAGACAAACCTTCGAAATCAGCGGACGGGCAATCGAGGTTCCGAGCAAGTAGATCGATTCGTACTTCGCTTGCCACTGCAACACTGGAAACGCGAAGTCGCGGCAGAGTTCTTCCTGAGCATCCACGATTCGCGAAGTGACAGCGCCGGCGTTACGTGCCTTCTCGAGAATTGCCTGCCGATCTTCGCAGGGCTGCCCCAAATCGACATAAACCGCGTGGACATCGTAGCCCTGCTCACGCAACCAACCCAAGATCACCGAGGTATCGAGACCGCCCGAGTAGGCAAGCACACAGCTTGACATGAATTTGATCCCATCTTTCGCAAAAAAGAATATCAACGCCTGTCGCCCGATCGGAATAGACGCTCCGGCGGGTTAGCAGGTTCGCCGACCGCTTGGCAGTCCGCCCAGCGCACGATGTCGAACCGCCCGTATTGTGGGAGGATTGCCGACGGCTGACAAGGCTTGTCCGGCGGTGTATTCTAAAACCGAATCGACAACGGATCGCCAGGCGGCAGCAGTTCGACCGGGCCTCGCACTGGCGACTTCAGGTCAAACCAGCACGAACACGTTCGGCCTCACGCTACGTAGCGTTCGCCACAGGGTGTTCAAGCCGTCGTCAGCCCGCGTGAATCGCACTTTTAGACATCGCGAGGATCAACTTGGAAGCAGAGCTCCGTGCAATTTGCGAACAGTTTCTGTCCGGCGATTTGCCGCCTCGACAAATGCTGAACGCTTGTCTGCGTTTGACATCGGCAGGCGCCCATGCGGCTCAGGTGGATCTGGACCGACAAGAGCGTTGCGGCTTTCCCGAAGTTATTTACGGGGAAGGGAAGCCGATTCCATCACTGCTGCAAATCGTCGGCACGCTGCGTGATCGGGGTCAATCGGTGCTGGCCACACGGCTCTCGGATACGCAGCAAGCTGCCTTGTCCGAGGCGTTCCCGCAAGCGCGAATTGATCCGTTAGGCCGAACGTTCCGTCTGGAGTCGACGCCCCAGTCAGGTCCTGCTGCCAACGGCAAAGTGGCCGTGATTACGGCGGGAACGAGCGACCTGCCGATCGCCGCCGAGGCGCTTGAGACGCTGGCGTGGATGAATGTCGAGACGGTTCCGATCTATGACGTGGGAGTCGCCGGCCCGCATCGACTGCCCGCGCAACTGGGCAAACTCGCTGCCTGCGACGTCGTGATCGTGATTGCCGGCATGGAGGGTGCTTTGCCGAGCGTAGTGGG
>JAGQPK010001153.1 GCA_020426755.1 Planctomycetales bacterium | reverse complement strand
CGTGACCCCTATTCCGATTGCCGGGAGTGACTATCATGTGGCATCCGGCCAGCGACTGTTCAGTGTCGGCTGCAACCACGGCAGCGACGCCACCGTCATGCCCGGCCAACTTCGCGCAGTCAACAAATACATGGGGCCCGAGAACCTCGTTGTCTCTGGACAACCGGTCGATGGGCGCAGCGGCGGCGGTCTATTTTCGTACGACGGCAAACTTGTCGGAGTATGTAATGCCGCTGACCCCGAACTCAATGAAGGCCTATACGCGGCCTATGCGTCAGTTCATCGTTTGCTAGATGATGCCAAGTTGAGCTTCGTGTATGCCAAGCCACGAGCGCGTCGAGTGCCGGAAGCCATCGCGCGCGAACCAGAACGCCTGCCGCGTGATCCGATAGCCGATCGCACGTTGTCTGGAATTCGACAGCGAGACGAACGAGGCAGCCGACCCGCGATCGCTGACGATACGGAAAGAACATTGGCACGCGGTGCCGAGGGTGTCGAACCGGCCGGTGCAGAAGTCATCTGCATCATCCGGCCGAAGAATCGTCCCGATGCGGAAAGCCAAGTCGTCGTGCTCGATCGGCCCTCGCGCGACTTCATCAATCGGCTCAACCAGGAACGCACGCAACAAGACAGCCGACAAACAACTCAGATGCGGATCGACACGCGGAAGCCATTGCGACGCTAGTGACGGTCAACGGAATGTCGAATATCGAATTTCGAATGTTGTATATCGAAATATCGAAGTGCGGATGCCCAAGTGCGGGGACGCCACTCGGGGGTTTGTTGGCCTACCGCGATGCGGCCAGCCTTCAGCAAGCCGCATGAACGCGTTCGTACAACTCTAGCCGATGAGCTCGAACATGGCTTCGATCTCAACGGCAATGCCGGACGGCAGGGCGTGCATTCCGACGGCACTGCGGGTACCAACACCGGCATCCGCGCCAAAAACTTGAGCGAAGAGTTCACTGCAGCCGTTAATCACCGCCGGCTGTGCGCCGAATTCGGCTGTGCACTGCACCATGCCCAGCACTTTGATCACGCGCGAGATCCGGTCGAGACTTCCCAATTGTTCTTGCAGTGTCGCCAGAATGGCAAGTCCGGTTTGCCGTGCAGCGGCGTAACCTTCCTCTTGCGACAGATCTGCACCCACGCGTCCCGTGATCAAAGTACCGTCGGATCGCAGCGGCCCATGTCCCGACACATAGACGTGCGAATCGATGACCAAGGCAGGTTTGTAGACTCCCGCGGGCTTCGGCGCGGGTGGTAGTTCGAGTTTCAATTCCTGCAATCGCTGTTCGGCGCTCATTACCAGTTCTCCAGTTGTTCAACGGTGACGAAAAGTCGCTGCAATTCTCCATTGTCAGCGTCTGAGCTCGTTTCGACAAGCCACCGTTCACCGCTGACGCAGGCTCTAGAACCGGCATGCGTGATACGTTGCTTGCAATGGGAAGAAGGTTGCATTGCCTGCAGTCGTCGCGATGTCACGTCCGATGCATGCGTCAGCATCTCGTTCCGGCGCGTCAAAGTTGACCGACACTGCCCGAGATGTCGGGGAGACCTTTCAAGCCAGAAGGATGCCGAGTCTTGAATCCGTCCGTCAGCCTCATTCTGCCCGTCCGCGACCTGGAAAGCCGGTTGCGCGACCGCGTCGTGGGAATCTTGGAACTGCTCTGTGAATTGACGACGGAGTTCGATCTGCTGATCGTCGACTATGGATCTCGCGATGAGTCACGTGAAGTCGCGATGGATCTGGTGCGTGAGTTTCCGCAGGTGGACTTCCTCGATAAGCCGGAAGCGACCGACATCGTGACTGCAATCGAAGCAGGTATTCGTCGGACCCGCGGCGAAATCATCTTCGTACACGACCCCAACACGCCGTTGGGGGTCGGAGCACTGCAGAGTCTTTGGC
>JAGQPK010001152.1 GCA_020426755.1 Planctomycetales bacterium | reverse complement strand
CTCCCGTGGTGAACGGGCCTTTCACGAAGCCACCACCGTCGTCACCGTTTACGATGGCCAAGTACGCGTAAGTAGTATTCGTCACGTACATGCCGAGCACTGGCGTGGGGGCATCGAAGGTAATCGTTGCGTCGCCACGGCTAAAGTTATCGGCGACCGCAAAGTTGTCGGACTGATAACCACCGCCTGCTGTCTGCGCTGCAAATGCCGAATAAGAGTTGGTGTAACCGGGAGTGAGTTGATCGCGGCGATTGCTTACGGTCCAACCGCCGGGGCAGCAGTCGAACATCCAGGTCCGGTTGAGCGATGCGCCGTTGCTTTGAATCGGCGACTGATCGGTTGCCGTGGCTTGCCAGACGCTGGCGGGTGACAGATCAATGTCATCCCAGCCGATGATTGTTTGTGCCGTTGTCGTAGCGGTATAAAAATGCACGCATACCAACACGGCAACGCCGCTGACAACTTGCGGTAGGCGCATCAAGATCGATCCCAATATGTTCATCGTCGTGACCTATCGTGGCTTCCAAAAACACCGTGTGAATGTTAGGGCAAGGCGCCGATGATTTCTTTGCCGGCACGTGTGCAAAGTCCCGCGAGAATGCGTAGATCCAAATCGGCGGACAAGAATCGTGTCGAGCCATCGGCGAAGACGGCCTGCGCGCCGCCAGGGTGCCCGCTGCGCAAGTCGTTTTCAAAGGGTGGCGCCGCATTGATGGCAAATGCTTGATCGAACACATTGCGACCATTGATCCATTCACCGTCGGGCCAAGCAGTATCTTCACCGACGATCATCGTAAACGACAGGCCGTCGCGAACGTCGGCATCGGAGTACTCGCGATCGAAAACCAGAATGCCTTTGGGCGGCTGGTTTGGGCCGAGAATGCGCTCACCAAAGATTCCGCCGTAGTCACACGGCGCTCGTTCACCAGCTTGCCGGGGCGGATGGAGTCCCGTTGGGCAAAGGTAGGTCTCGACAACCATTGCTGCCGCCGTCTGATTTGCTTCGCTGTCGAATGCTTGGCTGAGGTCTAGCGCGTCATAGACGTTGCGCTGTTCCAGATAGGGCAAAATGAACGCGGACCAAGCGAGTTGTCGCTTTTGCTTGTTGCCGGGCGGTCGCCATTCCACGCCGCCTGCGGGGAAATGTCCTTCGTATTCGTGATGTAACCGGAGCGCAACGCCGACCTGGCGTAGGTTGTTGAGGCAAATGGTGCGGCGCGACGCTTCGCGCATCGACTGAATCGCTGGCAACGAAATCGTCACTAGCACACCCATGGTGGCGATGACGACCAACAGCTCAATTAGCGTAAATGCGCGGCGGACGCCGGCGAACGGATTGGCAGCAGCGCGTGTAGCCGTTCCCTTCATATCTGCAGCTCCTCATCGCGCCGACAACGTCGGCTAGTTGCGGCTATATCTGAGATTCTGTGGAGCTCACGCGCAGCGACACGCAACCGCGTTGCCGACTTCACACCACTAGATATCCAATGTAGCTCAACTGAACAGAGCGTCTGTCCCTCGCAGATCGCTGCTCACTAGGTGACGGCAGGTCTTCTGACTTTCAAGCTATTCCCACTGCGACCTTCTCATCGCCGGCCGGAGCCTGGCGACAATGGTCATTAAGAACGGTGAGACATCGCGCTTGATTACAGCGGCGGGGCCGTCTCGGTTTTTCACCGAAGTTCCCTTAAATCGAACGTTGTGAATGGCCGTTCGATCACCGTCACCCTCAAACACTGGCGAGTCTAACAATTCTGCAGAGGGCAGGGAAGGAGGCGTCGAGAAGTGGCGGCGCACAAAAAAAGGCGAGCCTTCGCGTGGAAGGCTCGCCTATCGGTGCGGGGCCCGAAGGGCGTAGTCCCGACCGGCCTAAAGACTAATCGAGGAAGCCGACGAGTTCTTGGCTGCGACTGGGC
>JAGQPK010001151.1 GCA_020426755.1 Planctomycetales bacterium | reverse complement strand
CCCAAGGTGCAGGCCGCTTGAAAACGCACCTTCGGATCTGGATCAAGGGCCATTTCGAGCAGCCTGGCAACAAGTTGTACATCCGCCGCTAAGATTGGTTCCGCCAGGTTTAACGCCTGGCGACGCACATGCGGGTTCGCGTGCGACAGAGCAGGCAGTAGGTCGGCTGAGGTGAGCTGATCCAGCGACGCCAACGCATAGAGAATGCGCAGATAGCCCTCTGCAGTCGGCTGTTCGCTGGCGGCCTTTCTTAGCAGAGGCCCAGCGGCATCGTCATGCCGTTCGTACAACAAACGTGCCGCAGTCTCGCGGTGCCAGCCGTTGGGATGGTTTAGCAGCGCGACGAGTTCGGCGGTCGTGGCGTGACTCAGCTGGGGCGTTGCCGCTTGTTGATATCCGTCAGCCACAATGCGAAAGATGCGCCCACGATTTCGACCGCTCGTCAAATCAAGGTGCCGTTTGATTTCCGGCGGCAGGGACGCAGGATGTTCAATCGTCTCGCGACACATGTCCACGATGTATAGGTTCCCGTCCGGAGCGTTGGCCAACTGGACGGGCCGAAACCAAATGTCGTCGGACGTGACAAATTCACTGCCGACGTCGATTCGTTCGGCGCGATACTTCACACCGTCGTCCGTCAACCGCTTACGATGCACAAGGTTGCTGCCCACATCACAAACAAATGCCAAGTCCAGGTTGTCTTGTGGCCAAGCGTGGCCACGATAGATCGTGATGCCAGTGGCACCCGTGAAGTAGCCTGCCGCGCGACCACCGCCCTCGATCGGACCCGGCACCTGACCGGAAACTCGCAAACGAGTGCGAACGATTCGCCATGGTTCGACCGGACTCGTGCGAAAGACGTCTGCCTGTGGCCCGTCGGCGGCGATGCTGACTCGCGCCGGTAGTGGTGATGCCAACGGATTGTGCTGCAACACCTGATCGTCATAGAGAATCTGCTGAATGTGATCGCTATTGGAGCAGACGAACTTCTCGCCCCAGCGATTGAAACTTAAGCCGTGTTGGCCTCCGCCTGAGGTAGCTTCGAGTTCCCAGGTGCGTGGATTCACACGAAAGTCACGACCCCGCAATTCAAGCGGAGCCGTTTGAGGGGCGTCCTGCCTTGACAGTGTGGCGCCGGTACTGCTCGTTGCGCCGTGGATGTGATTGTCCAAGCCCCACTTGAGCGTATTAACCATGCCTTGCACGTTGTGACGACCAAATCCACTGTAGAGCGTGCGGCGTTCATCCGCCTGACCATCGCCGTCGTGGTCCTTTAAGTAGATCAAGTCCGGCGGTACAGCTACCACGACGCCGCCCGCGTAACAGGTCACTGCCGTGGGCCAAGAAAGGCCTTCGGCAAACACACGGCTGGTGTCGAATACTCCATCCTGATCGTGGTCAACCAAGCAGCGGATGCGCCCTAGGTTGAGTTGTGGATCTTCCGAGTAATCTCGCATCTCGACCGCATACAGCCGGCCATCTTCATCGAAAGCGATAGCGATCGGATCGACCACCAAGGGTTCGGACGCAACCAGTTCGGCATGGAAGCCGGGAGCTACGTGCAGCGCTTGCAACGCTTCCTGTGGCGAACGCCCTGGGATCCGCGGCAACTCTGCCGAGAAGTCATCGTCGCAGTAACCGCTGCCGCAGAATAAGGCGGCGAAGCAGACAACGGCGACTAGCTGAATGTGGCGTGAAAAAAAACGACCGCGGGCAGGGCAAGTTTGTGGCGGGTTCATGACCGCGAGTGTAGGCGGCCATTCGGCGAAGTCAAGATGCCGTTTGGATTGCGACCTGATGCACTCAGTTGAGATTTCAGGGCATTGTGCGGAGCAGAACTGTCGGTGACTAGACGAGTGTCGGTGACTCGATGAGCGTCGACGACTAGATTAACGTGTCGGCGACACGATAAACAT
>JAGQPK010001150.1 GCA_020426755.1 Planctomycetales bacterium | reverse complement strand
CGTTGACTTCGCGAAATCCGTGTTTCAGTGCCTGAGCGATGTTCGCCTCGCGTTCCTCCGGTGTAACTTGTTGCTCAGCTGACTGCGATTCAAGATTGCCGAGCTTCGCCTGCATGCGACGCATTTGCAGGGCATGATCGAGCACAACCAAGAACCTCGCTTCGTTCCGCGATGTGCGGACGAAATGTCGTTTCATACAAAGTGCTCCCCGCGACAACTGGTTCTTCATTCAACGCTCAGAATCCGCGCGACATCTTACTCGGGGCGTTCGCAACCAATGGACTCAATCCGTACGGTCGCCCCCTTCGTTCCTTGATCAACAGGGCGGATCAAGAGTCGCTTGATTGTTCCTTGATAGCTCGTGTTGGCCGCCAATGAAATCTCATAGGTGTGCATCTTGCCATCGGGTTCGACTGAAAAGCGGATGTCACCGCCTGGCCCGTTCAGTTGCTCCCATGCGAGTCGTGCCGTGTCCTGTTGTGTCTCGAAGGCGGCCCGTAGATAGATCGTGGGTACTTTCTCTGCCGACCAATACGCGTCGGGCCCGACCAGTAGCGGTTTGCCGTCGTCGAGATGAACCGTCCACTCAGATTCGATTGGCCAACCTGCGTCCGTGCAGTTCCGCAGTGTCCAGCTTTGGCGGTCGTTACGGAACGTGTAATTCGGCAGACTGTTGGTTCGACTCGATTGCACGTATGCGCGGATGTCTGTTAATGTGCCCACGATCAATTCATACTCGTAGGCATACTGGATGTTATGATCGAGTACTTCCGCGCGGAGTGGTGCAATGTAGCCTGTTGGCGCATCTTTGGGACCGCCTTTGCCTGGCTCGCCAGCAAAGCCTCCAATAAATGAATAGGTGCCGGGCGACCAAATTCCCACTCCAAAGTCGTCGTCACGCACCAACGCCGCCCAATTCTCGGTGGCATACCAATGATCCCACGGTCCGCCTGCGACCTGATCAGGAGCACCGCTTCGCCAGACTTTGGTGATCTGTCGTAGCTTGTCACCCGTAAAGGGTTTCGCTCCGGCGTACGTGAACAGTCGATAGTAGTTTCCATTCGTATAAATGGCCGGCAGTTCTTGTCCTCGCGCGGCGTACTGCGTGTGATCAGAACGTGCATTGTTGAGTTGACTGCGGACGTGGACCGTGGGGCCTTTGAGACTAAGCCAACTCTCAAAGGTACATTCACCCGGTTCGTTGTTGAGCGGCCACTGCATGGGGACGCATTTCACATACAGCGTGGTTCCATCGTTCTGGTGCGCGACAACTCGGGAACCATGACCATAGCAGTCGCCTGCTTGAATCGGATTCCAACCCAAAAAACGCCAAGTCGCATTGGGCTCCTTGCCATTAGGAACGAATGGTGTCGGTCCGGAATAGAATGACATCTGGACCTGCCGGCCCCAGTCATGACTGTTGATGATGTTCTCTTGAGAAGTCGACGGAGCCAGAAAAGTAATTGCGCCGCCAATGTCGAGATTAACACCAACGCGTATCGTGCCGTTATCGAGAAAACTCATCCCGCGCAGCTCATCGGCACTGACCGGCGTGAACACCGTCGTCACAAGTGCGATCGTAAGCCATGTCTGGATCGGTCCGTATTTCATCTGAGTCTTTCCGTGGGAGACGCAAACCTCACTGCCAGTGCCGTTTTCGCCAGCGGGCGTGAGTTGGAAGCGCCTTGATGGTAACCGATTGCCCACTGGAGAAGTACGCACGCAGGGTCGCAAACGCAAACTGACGCTAACGTTGCGGCGAACCACAGACACGCCTAGTTTGCCGGAAGGCGCTAGCCCAATGCCACTCAGTTGAGATGTGCGCTGCAGTTCCCCCTCCCGCAATTGACCGTCAACTGCCTTGCGGCGCGCAGTCCGGGAGGGGGTTTGGGGGAGGGCGACAGATGCTGAGCGCAAA
>JAGQPK010000114.1 GCA_020426755.1 Planctomycetales bacterium | reverse complement strand
ACCGGAATCTCCACGACCGACTGCAAGAGATTGAGCGAATCCTGTTCGAGCCCCATCCGTTCGTGGCCAATCACCAGCGCCGTGCGCCGCGGAAACTGAAACTCGTGCAAATTCACCGAGTTGCTTGTCTGCTCGAGACCGACCAGGTGAAAACCTTCGCTGGCCAGATCCTTGAGCACCGGTGGCAAAGTACGCCGACGCTGAACGTCGACTTGGTCCAGCGCGTCGCGGGCAATCTTCGGGTCGATGCGCATGTTGCCACAAGCAATCACGCGCGTAATGCCACAACAGCCCGCGACACGAATGATGCGAGCCAGATTGACTTGGCTACGAAGCGGAGGAATCGCCAAGACGATTTCACGGGGCCGCGTCAGCGAGGTCGGCGGCTTGTGCCGCTCGTGAATAAAATCGTCATCCGTCGCCACGTTCACCGCTTTGCAGTCAAGAGATCCCCAGAGCCGCCATATCTTCAACGCGCCCCGGCACCATGACTTCACGCCAGCGAATGTCGATTGCCGCGTCGAGATTCTCCGACACACAACGGTAGAAATTGTTTTTACCGTCGCGCCGCGAACGGACGAGCCCGGCACTCCGCAGCAGCGCCAAGTGATGACTCACTGCCGGTTGGCTTTGCTCCAAGTTGTGGCAAAGCGACCGTACGTTCATCTCTCCGTTCTGAATCAGCAAGCTTAACACGCGGAGGCGAGTTTCGTCAGCCAAGATACGAAACGATGCCGCGATGTCGCGCAGTTGATGGAGGTGTGAGCCGTCGTGTGAATTGCTTTGCGCAGCCTCATCGGTAGTCCAATGTGTCATAACCACCTATCCCTGTTCCGTAAGTGTTGATAGGGTAGCGTTGTCGACGGGACGATGCGGTCCACAACCGCCGTTCGACAAAGCCAAACAGAAAAGCCCAGCTCTGCAAAACAGCGCATGCTCAAAGTGCGATCTCAGATAGCCCCGAGGCCAACGCCGTATACGGATTTACTCGACCACCACAGCCATCGCACAGAACGTGATAGGAATCTCAATCGCTGCAGCGTCAACGGTAGTTTGACGAATTCCTGCGGTCGATGCAACGCGCATGTTGATGCGGGGCCCGTTGGCCCCGGACGGGCGTCAATTTTTGGAAACGCAATTTATTGACATCCCGCAGATTCTTAGCTGATTTTCGCCGCAAATCTGTAGCACGGCGGCCGAGCGACCACCCCGACGGGCGGGCAAACCAGGCCTCCGTTCGCGTGGCCCTAAAAAATTCTCGAATCCGTAACAATCGCGGTTCCGCAATAGAAGTTTAGCGCCTCGATCACCGCCTCCCGCTGATCGTGCCACTCGATGTATCGCAGCGGTCGCCCGTCAAATTGTTCGACCGGTCGACAGCGTACCAACGCACCGCGTTCCAACATCCGACACGCCTGAATGTTCCGCCACCCGACACTGCGTCGCCAAATCAAGCAGCGTTCATCGATCCCGCGGCGGTGAATGCGAAACACCACCGGCAGCCAGAATCGCCACATCGACATACCAACGGCCAGAATTGACGCCAGCGCCAACGCGACGTTTTCGGTTTGCCACCAAGCTATTGATCCGACGGCCACCGTCCCCAACGCAACCACGACGCGCAACCATCCACCGTCGACCAGCGGCCAGTTTCGCACGACGACTTCAGGCATCGAAAGATCCGCCTGCAATGAAGCCGCTTCCGTCGATGTTGAGCCAGTTTGAGGCATGACTATCTAAACACCGCGCTAGTTCTCGTTGTCGCTCAGGGCCCTACGCCGAGTGGTCGCATCACTGCCAACCACAGAACAGGCCTTCGCCAACAGGTCGTTCGGTTCAATATCGCCGACTCCATTATAGTTGGCCGTCAGCGAATCCTCACGCGAGTTCTTCTCATCGTCGTCGCTTGCAGCGTCGGCAAACAAATGATCCACCGCGGCCACTGCCGCTGGAGCGTCGTTCGTTCGGTAGACGCCGCGCTGAAACGCCAGGACGAGATCGCGCGACGTGAAGTCGCCGTCACCATCCAAGTCACCGCTTTCCCAGGCGGAGTTTGCCGCGACACCATCTTCGTATTGCCCGGCCTGAGTCATCTGAATCAAATCGGTCGAGTCAAATTGACCGTCAAGATTCACGTCGCCGAAGGTCGTACCAATGATCGAAGTGATTAACAAGTCGCGGTCCCGCGCGCCGACGAGCCCGTCGGCGTCCAGATCGTAAGCTGCCTCAAACTGGCCGCTTTGCATCTGCTGGAACAACAAGTTGATGTCCGTCGTGTCGACGCTATTATCGCCGTTGAAATCGCCGCCACGTACCGCCGGCAGATGTCCCGGCGAAGGTGCAGCAGCGGCCCAACTTGCGGCGGCACTTCCGAACGCATTATTGGCAGTCCGATTCAGCGATGCACCAGTGCCGTCCGCGGCCGGCCACGGCGCCAAGTCGTCATATACCACTTCGTCTTCCCACACCCAGATCGGCGTTTCGCCAGCTTCCTTGCGCCAAAGGGTAACCACATCATCGCTGTTATCTAGCGATCCGCGATAGCCACCGACCATTGGTTGCGTCGGATCGATTCGGTAGTTCGCGACGAAGGCTGTCGTGCGCAAATCATTCTCTCGATTGTTCGGATTGAACTTCAACACGAGCAGTCGCTGCGTTGGATTCAAGACCGTACCCATTGGAAAGTCATACTCAACGCCGCCCGACAGTTTCCAGTCGCTGAGTTCGATCGCGGCGCTCGTCGGATTGAAAAGCTCGATGAATTCCAGATCGCTGACATCCAACAACGGCGCATGCATCAGCGCGTCGGCATTTGCCACCGGATGATATTGAACCTCGCTGATCACGACACCCGGCACGCGCGGCTGTGCGTTGAGTTGTCCTAGGCTCGCGGTGGCCAGTGGAACAAGCAATCGATTCGTCGCGTCTGTACGCCCCCAGGTCTCGCCCTCGCGGGAACCGCCGAACGCGACATGATCCTCAATCGAGACCACTTGGCCTGCTGCACCCCCAGTTGTCAACCAAAGTTCGTCGCCGCCGGAACTCAATCCAAATGAAACGTTGCCACCGATCGGAGTGTCGGGGTTGAACGCACTGCCGTCGATTACGAGCGACTGCCCAGCTACCAATTGTGTGCCGGCAGGGATTTGATACTTGCGGAAGTTGTCCGGCGAATCGCTGAGAAACCAACCGCTCAAATCGACCGTACTTTGTGATGCGTTGAACAGCTCGATGGCATCTCGACCACCTGCTGTTGCTCGAGCACTGACTTCGGCGATCACGATCGCAGGGGCGCCGGCACCTACAACTCCCGGAGTGCCGCCAACGACGGTGCTTGGCCGCCACGCGTACCACTTGCCTTGCGATTCCGTCGGCGGTGCTCCCGGTTGAGCTAGTTCCAAAGACGCTCCATAGCCATCAGCGGCTTTGCCCCATCGCTCAGCGTCTCCGTAGTTCACATCGGCAAGAACTCGCCCGGCTTCATCGGAAAGCACAATGCGTTCGCCGCCGTTGTCGAGTCGCCCGGCGTACTCGCCGAGGATCGTGATGGTGTTTCCATAGCGTTGTACAAACGCCGCGCGATTGGCGACAACTACGCCGACTTGATTTGCCGCCAAAACGGCATTCGCTGTTGTGCCAAAATCGTATTCGACGCCACCGCTGAGATGCACGCCCAACAGGTCCGCTGCGTCTGCACTCGTGTTGTGAATCTCGATGAACTCAAAGTCATCGGCCTCCCAACCCAAGTCGGCTTCGGCGGCCGTCGGGTCGGCCGGATGGTAATTGATCTCAGTCAACTCCAACGTTGCTGGATTGACAATCACCGTATACGTCGCGGGTGCACTCCACTTCGTTCTCACGATGCGAGCTTCGGTACCAAGATTGGTGACGTCGTCAAAATTGCGGAGCGTCAACCGTGTATTGCGATCCAACTGCAGGGGCTCACTGCGGTCAACCAGGTGTGCACCGGGAGCCGGATTGCCGTCGGGTCCACGCGGATCGGATCCATCCAGCGTGTAATACAGATCTCCGATTGGTGAGAATCCGAAAGACGTAGTCCTGGCGACCAAGCCGGCCTGCAAGTACACATCGCCGCTCGTGGCACTGGCGTTGATGGAGCGGAAAGCAAGTACATTTCGTCCCGCAACCAACAGATGTTTGAACTCGCTGATATCGGTGTCTTCTAGTTCCACGCCAGCCGAATTGGAATGATTGTTGGCGCGAGAGGTCCATGACAACACATCGTCACGCAGATTTCGGCGGGCCACTTCGACCCCGTTCAAGTAAGCGACGTAGCCATCGTCATACCGAGCACGCAATACTAACGCACGCTCACCAATCGGTTGAGTCAACTCGAACTCCGTGCGCACCAGTATCGTCGTCCCGCCAGCCGCCGGCTTTAGTTGCGTTTGAATCAGGTCACGGAACGTCGATCCGGTATCGGAACCAACACCCATCGGGCCGCTCAACCAACTCGAATCATCAAAGCTGGGCGCCGTCCAATCTGTCCCGAGCGCATCGTCCTCCGGCGTGAAATAGCGTGCAATGGCGACGCCATTTGTCGTGGAAACAAACTCCTCGTCCGTGTGCACGATCGCCTGTGGCCCCGCGATGCGGACATCCTGACCGGCGCCAACCGTCGTGCCTCCCACAGGAACTTGCTCCCCGTCGACGACCAGCACCGGTGGCGTGACAAAATTACTGTCCATGAAAGCCGCCCGCGCGTGGATCCATGTGCGCAGGTGTTCCACTTCGCCTTCCCAGGTGCCATCCAGTTGCCCTGACAGGTAGGCCGATGTGCGGCGCGGACGGGCGCCAGTCCATTTGGCAAAGTTGCGAGCTTGAGATTCACGGATCTCATCGGCGTACTTATCGATCATCGCGTCGATCGTAGCGTCACTGAATTTATCGCGTCGTAGTTCTGTCCACCGATCGATGTAACGTTGCCAGAAACCGGGATCGCGAAATAGCTGACTCCAGAAATTCGACGTGAAGAACGCAGTACCGCCGGACCCACCCCAAAGATTCGGATTGTCGTCACGATTGTCATCCGATTCCATCGACCGGTCATAGTCCCACTGCGGCCCGAATTCGACTTTCTTGCCGCGATCCTTATACAAATAGGTGCTCAAGTTGAGTGCGTCGACGTTATCTCCGAGTACGTACATCAAGTGAGCATCAATCCAGGAGTCGACGTCGATATACTTGCTGTACCCTTCAGGATCGTTGATGTCGGGCGTGCGCGATGCGTCACGGAATGCGTTGAAATAATCGACGACCCAGGCCTGTTGTGCCGTAGTCGCGCGATCCTCAATCGGCGCGGAACTACCGGGACTTTTCGGCTCCACCCAGTTCAAGCTCACACCGCCAGCGGTAAACTGCGGCTCATTGGGGTCGTTACGATCAATCTTCCAGATGTACCCGCCGGAGATCTCGGGTTCCTGATTGTCCTCAGGCGTGATCTGCGTGATGTCGACACGGCCCGGCCCGAGTTTGATCTTCTCCATTAGCACATAGACGCCCGCGTAATCTGCTTCACTAACGACACCATCTCGACGGTTGATGTAAACCTCCACGGCGCGAGTATCAGGTGCAAGCCGATCAATTGAGCGAGTCAGTCCGAACGCCAATTGATTGCGGATCATCGCGCGGTCAAACGTAAACGGCGCGTGTAGTACCCAATCACTGTCAGCGGTAAAACCGAGCAGGCCAACATCTTCGTCGTCATCCATGCCGGTGCCGCTCGCACCCCACGTCTCGAACGCCATATTTGGCTTGGACTGACCGGCCGTGCTGGAGCCACGATCGCGCACGCCACCGCGGCCCAAGTAATCGAGATTCGCTTCCGTAAAGGAACTACGACCGGTCAAGGGATCGATTTCAAACGCCGCCACGTTCGCTGTCGCCAACGTCGTCGCGCTGCTCCCCGGCAACGCCTGACCAAGTGTGTCCACAATAATCATTGGGATATCAGACGTGCGATCGCGCAAGCCCTCGTCGGCCGCGATGAACGTCGCAGCAGTTACCGGACTCGGTTCGCGCGGGAACGTGAACGAACGGTCAAAGACGCGCGCCTGCAACATCGCCGTCTCGGCCAATTCGAACGGTTCGGTGTACAGCGTAGAAAACGCGTTGGGCACAGAACCGTCCAGACTGTAGCGGATCTCCCAGTTGGGATTCTCTTCCGCCAACGCCATCTCGACGACCCTGCTACCAAAGAACACGCCTTGGTCGCTCACCACGATCGGCGGCGTCGCGGCGGCGATCTCATTGCTGGCCCCTGGTGACGGTGTCGCAAAATATTCATTCGTGGCACCGATCAAGTCGGATGCCAACAACTCAGCGTTAAAGTAGAAGTCCGGACTATCCACGGCAGCGTTCATACCGTGAACTGCCAGGACGTTCTTGCCCGACTTCAACAAGTGGCGGAACGCCTGCAAATCGATTTCGCGTAAGGGGACACGCACGCCGACCGCGCCAAATTCACCGCTGGCCGTTGAGTTCCAAGTCGCGACGACGGGAACATTCTGCGCGGTGACTTCGACTCCATTCAAATAGGCGCGAAAGCCATCATCGAACTGCGTGACGAGCGACAGTTCATCGTATCGCGTCGGGTCGCCTTCGACAAAGAACGGCACGCGAATGTACGCCGATGCATTCTGCCCGTTCATCGAATCGAGTGACAAGCCAACATGATCCAAATAGGCTGGTACCTGATCCGGAATGTTTATCTGCACTTCCTCGAACCGAGCGTTAATGGGACTGGAGGACGTACGTGTGAAGAGCGCGAGTTGCGGCGCAGCGATTTCGCCCAGCTTGTCACCTTCGACTGTCGACGCCACAAACTCCCACGGGTCCGTCTCTGCGATGCGATAGTAGGCACTGTAACTAGCGGATCGACTGTCCCGCACGAGCCGCAAGTAGTAATCCGTCTGCGATGCCAACGTTGTGTCACCGACATTGAGACCATCGGCCCACAACCGGAAGCTCGCGCGGCTCTGATATTCAAATTGCAGACGAAGTAGCCCAGTGGCAGCGTCGACAACACCAATCCCCGCCATACCACGGTTAACGGGCTCCTGCGTGATGTGAGTTATAAACTCCCAATCCGGTGAATTATTCGCCGGCACGTCGTGCAGAACGAACGGCGCCAAGCCACGACTATTCACGGTCGTCGTATTCGTTCTCGGGGTCGTGAAGAGGAGCGCACCATTGTCCAGCGTCACCGTGGCAGTACTGCCGTCGGGCACTTCAACTCGCCAGGCAGCGTCTAACGGGCCATCGAAGGAATCCGTGATCTCAAAACCTGGACGCAGTTGCTCGTAGCCGACACCTAACGCACCGGCCTGCCAACTGTCATCATTGAAGTCCACTGCAGTCCAAGTGTTGCCCAGGGAATCATCAAGCGGCACCCAGGCCGTCGCGTCGGTTCCATCAGCTAACAATGTTTCGGTTTCGCGGGCCAATGCGACGCCGTAGGATTGATCTTCGAACTGAGGCGGATAGGGGTCGTAGCTGTGGGTCACCGTCGTGCCGTCCGGCTTAACGATTGCCAGAAACTCGCCGTCGCCAGAGAGACGAAAGTTCGTGTGCAACTCTTGTGTCGGGTCGCGGCGATCTTTGTTTGACGCATACACCAGAATCTGACCGCCGGCAGGAATTGTCACGGCAGGAAATGTCCACTTGGTCAAATCGGATTTGTCGTCCGTGAGATGCCAGCCCGCCAGATCCAACGGCGACTCGTCCGGGTTCTGGACCTCGATCCAATCCGAAGCGTCTCCGTCAACGTCGAATCGAGTTGATACGTTAACGGCTTGAAACTCGGCAATGATTGGATCCGCCGCTAACAGACGACGGTCCTCGAGCAACTCCCATTTATCCCAAGTTGTACGGCGCATAGCGCGCTTAACACGATTCCTCATCATGATGATATCGCCCCGTGATGTTTCACCCAGCGCGCATCGGCGTATATTCCGTCCGATGAGCGCAAAACAACGGCGCCCCCGCCGCACGTGGGAACGCCATCAGAAACGTCTGTTCTAGCCGCTCGAAACCGCTCGGGCCACTGATTTCCCGACAGATTATTCGAGCGGCGTGGGTATCAAGAATAGCGGGGCCTGGGGAGTGCGAACGGGTCGCGATTGCTATGCGGCATGCGGGCTACCGTACCAGCATCGCGCCGCACATGATGTTGGAATATCGGACGTGGCTCGTACCGATTGACTTCGTTCGAATGCGATAGCTGCGCAATCGCACTCCAAACGAAGGACCCGCAGTCGCTACTTCGCGGCAGTCGCCGCTGGCGGACCCGACTGAGCCCAATAGTCAACGACCAGCACCTTGTCCAAATGTGGCCGCAACAAACCGACAAATTCTTGATGTGCGGCGTGGGGCAAGTAGGCGGCGCGGTCCGCTTCGGAACGAAAAGTCACGAAGAAACAGTGCGTGAAACCGTCCGCCAAGCCCTCTGGACTGTTGTTCGTACCCCACTCGAAATCAACCACCGTGTCAATCTTCTTGGGCAGTTCAGCAAACGCAGCGGCGATTTCGTTCACGTTTGCTTCCGGCGTACCGTCCTTAAACTTAAACAACACAACATGTCTCAACATCCGCGACGACGACAAACTTCCGGAAAGCGCACTCATCATCTGCTCCGCGACAAACTCATTGCCTGCATCATTTAGGTGAACACCGTCCGTCGTCAAAATCCCCTCGGATTTTTGTTCGGAATTATGCTCCGTCAGATACTCGATAAAAGCTTTGCGCAGATCGAGCAATTGGCTACCGGTTTCTTTGGCGACTTCTCGACTGATCCCACAGTACTCATCGAGCATCGCGTCCAGTTGATTCGAGCCATCCGTTTTCTCACCAATAACACTGGCCGTACAAAGAATGACGCTGGCACCTTTGGCCTTAATCTGACGAATGATGTCCAGCAACCCCGCGCGATAATCATCCTTCGAAGTACCCCGATCTCGAAGTGAATGCCACACGTCGTTAATGCCAATGTAGATGACGACCAGAGTCGGGTCTTTGGACAACACATCTCGTTCCAGACGAGCTTGCAGGTCGGGGACACGGTTGCCACCAATCCCGGCACCGACAACGTCAACTTCTTGCCCGGCGGCTTCCAACTGCTTGCGCACCAAAGTCACATAGCCGTTCGGCGCAACACCAGCTTGCGTGATTGAATCACCAAGAAATACGACCCGCTCACCAGCGTGCGCTGCCGCGCAGACACCCATGCTCGCAAACGCGCCCAACAGCCACATCATCACCGAGCGAAACGCGCCGAACCGCGACGGCATTGCACCAATCTTCTTGACGCACATGTTCCCAGGATCCCCCTCAATCGAATTCACAGCAATGTGTAATGAGAAGCCAAAGGATAACAGGCGGCGCTAACGAAGGGTAGCGAGTAACCATCGTAGTCACTTTTGGAGCGAGATCGCGCAGCTACGCTTTTCGAGTGGGCCCGGTGGCGCGAAACGCGAGAATTTGTCCGTTTGACGAGCGTGAGCGTGCGGGCAGTCTAACAGTGTCACTTACTTCCGGCACGCCGCTTTGGCGTTAGCTTCGGTTTCTGGCCGAGTACCGTGGCTAACGCCAAAACGGCGAACTTCGATCGCCGCCTCGTGCTGGCCGGCAAGCGGCGGTTCGTACCGATTGGCTGCCCACAGCGGCAGCCGCGCGGCCGCACTCCCGATTAACCGTCACTACGGCTCATACACGGTGTTTTGCAGCGCCGCGACGAGATCTTCCGATGTAAAGTAGCCATCGCAATTCCAGTCACCGAACGCCCAGGTCACAAGGTCGTCTCGGCGCTCGTAGACACCGGCTTGGAAGACGGCGACGAGATCGGCAGAATCGAAACGTCCATCGAAATTGACGTCACCAGGACCGGCGGCGTTCAAGTCATCGCGCACGTAATCGTAGAGATCAAGTGTATCGATGACACCGTTGCGATCGCGGTCGTAGTCACGAACAAGCCGCTCCCGAAAACGTGTGGAACCGAACATACTGCAGAAAGCTAGAATGCTGTCCACCAGTGGAACGTCGGGGGTATTGTCACGGCCGGGAGTTCCACCAGAGATTTGCGATCGATGCCAATTGCTGGGATCATCTGCGTAGCCTGTCAAATCGGTTCGCTCGATCGATACCCCGTCGCCTTCCCACACCGGCCAAGGAGCGATAGACGCGTACCGCAACTGCTCGATCGTCCCATCTGGATGCGCCAGACGCAGTCGATAACTCTCGGACACGACATCCAGCGACAACAACATGGGGCCAAATATCAATACCTTGGCAGGCACATCATATTTTGCGCGAAAGGTGTCCGGATCACCTTCGACGATCAGCAGCTTGCCGCCCGGCGCGATCGTGGCGGCCGGACCGAATGTCTGTGTGAGCGAACCGCGATTGTCGGCCAACACCGTCCAACCGCTCAACAAGTCAATTACTTCGTCCGACACGTTCGATACTTCCACGAAAGCGTCGCCAAGGAAACCCGGGCGGTACATGATCTCGCTGATGACTAACGGTCCCGTCCGCGCTCTGCTGTTGGCAAGTCCTGGCGTTGCTTCCGCCAGGGGTGTCCAGGCGGCGTACTCGTTCGTTGTACCTGCGTTCACGGGCACACGACCAAAAC
>JAGQPK010001149.1 GCA_020426755.1 Planctomycetales bacterium | reverse complement strand
CATTCGGCGTTTGATCGTAGACCGGGCTCAAACCGGTCGGCTGCGGCGGAGCCGCAGCAGCGCGATGAGACCAAAACCCAACAGGAACCCGGTCGCCGGCTCGGGAACCAAGCGTTCCTCGACAATCGTGTAATTCCAGAAACCGATTTTGCCGTTCGTGTTCGCGATCCAACCGGGGACATCGCTTTCCACAAATGTCGGCCAGCCATCGAGAATCTCCACGGTGAAATCGGCGAAGCTGATTGGCTCCTCGACATGCCATGACCAAGCCGGTATTCCCGCGGCACCCCAGTCGCGATTGATACCATCAGCGCCGGCAGTGATTGAGCCCACGACAATCGTGGCTCCGGGCGACAACAGTGGATCGGCACCGTTGTGGATCCAATCGACTAGTTCACGTGCGTGCTGCAGATTGCTTGAGTCTGCTGAGTCGATCGTCACGATGAAGGAATCGCCATGCACCCGGTTGTCGGGCAATTCGGCTACCACAAATTGTATGGGAGCCGCCAGCGCTGCACTCGCGCTCAGTAGGCCGATCGTCAGACATCCAAGTATCGTCGCGCGAAACATTGTCTACTCCTCAAGTTCCTTAACGGCCGTTTATCGATGATTGATGCAGTTAAGCTATGAAACGAAACGCCATGTCAAAAAGGAGATCGTTCGCGGCAACGCACGTTGTCAGCACTCTGTCGATCTGGGGCGGTTGCGAGTTAGATCGATGACGTGCTGGTTGTCTGGCAGTCGCAGGTCGTTTGCGGTCAGGGGCTCAGCGACAACGCCACCGAACCTCGCTTCCCGCACGATGACCCGTCGGCCGTTAATTAAGCAAATAACACCGAGACAAGTCTGCAATTCGGACGCTGGGGCTTCGACGTAGTTCCAGTAGAGTCCGCCGGTGACGCTGGCATTTCCAAAGGTGAGCGGCCGCCCGGTTCCATCCACGGCCAATTCGACACAGTCCCGGCACAGGTGCCAAGGGTAGCGTGGGGACGCTTGCTGGGCAGCGCCGCATGCCGGGCACCAATGTTGAGGAGGCCAATCCTGTCCCGCTGATGTGGGTGCCGCGGGGTGTCGAGACTCGGTCATTTCGTTCCGGCGAACCCCGGTCGGCGTCAAGTGCTATTTGAAGGCAGAAAACTTCTGTTACTGTTACTACGAATTGTCGAATGCGTCCATTATGAATCGACTACGCCCCGGATCGAGCCCAAAACACGTCGGCTCGGCGATTTCATATTGCAAAGGAGCCGATTATGTCAGCGTCAAGAACCGCAAACGTGCAGCCCATTCCGTACCTAAGCTTCGATGGCACCTGCGCCGAAGCCATGCGCTTCTACGAAAGCGTGCTGGGCGGGACGATCAAGGTCATGATGAAGGGATCGGAGACCCCGATGGCCGAGCACATTCCTGCGGAGTTTGCCGATCGAATCATGAACGCCCAGCTTGAACTGCCCGGTGGTAACTTCTTGTACGCCGGCGACGCGCCCGCACACATTCCCTTCGAAGGGATGAGGGGCTGCATGGTCACCTTGAATTACGATACCGTTGAGGAAGCCGAAGCGATCTTCGACGCCCTGGCCGCAGGTGGCCAAGTCACCATGCCGTTTGCGCCTACCTTCTGGGCAGTCAAGTTTGGCATGTGCGTCGACAAATACGGCACAAGCTGGGCTGTCAACGGACAGTTGACTCCGATGGCGTAACGCACGATGCGCAGTCAATCACCGAGCTACGGAAGTTCGCCGAAAGGCGCCAGCCGCGGTTCTCGCCGGACTTGGACGTGGCTCCGACGCTGGAGTTCGCGGTTCGGATTTCGGACTTCGGAGTGAGGAGTGAGGAGTGAGGAGTGATTTTCAGACTACTCACAATTCCGCAATCATGATTCGGAAATCGGCTCGCCTCTTTGTCCGAATCAACTGCGAAGC
>JAGQPK010001148.1 GCA_020426755.1 Planctomycetales bacterium | reverse complement strand
ACGGCACAGTTCCCGACGAGCATTCGGCATTGTATAACAGCCCTATTGACATCCAGTTGTCATCTGAGCTTCGCGCACGCTCGTTTAGGAGCGGCTACCTTCCCAGTTCAACGGCGACCGAAATGTACATCAGGCTGGGCGCGGATGTGCAACAGTTCGATTCGAATCTGCCGGTGTTCGTAGTCGACACGCTGGGACAGGAAGTACCGGGCACGTCGACCTCACTGTTCGCGAGTTCGATCGGTGCCCTGTTCGATGTGCAGCTAGATGGTCGTAGTTCATTGACGATGCAACCGGCCTTGATCAGCCGAATCGGCTTTAAGGAACGCGGTTCTAGTTCTTCGAGTTTTCCGCAGAAGCCATATCGCGTCGAATTTCGCCGAGACGATAGCGACGCCGACGAAGCCGTTGATCTGCTGGGACTTCCGACCGAGTCCGACTTTGTGATGATACCGGGATACGACTTTGACCGCTCGATTAATCGCAATACGGTCATCTACGACTTGAGTCGACAAGCAGGCGATTACGCGGTGCGCACGCGTTACGTTGAGGTGTTCGTCAATTCGGGACGAGGTGAAGTGACGCGAGCGGACTATGTTGGACTTTACCCGATCATGGAATCGATCAAGGTCGATGAGAATCGACTCGACATCGGTAAGCTCGCGACGCAATACTCGACCGAACCCGATGTGACAGGCGGCTATGTCCTAAAGATCGATCGCCCGGCACCTGGCGATACTGGCGTCACAGTGGGGCCACCAGGCCATCAATTGGCATTTCAGTTCGTCGCACCGGAAGAGTCCGATGTGCGTGCAAATCCGGCGCAGCTTGATTACATCTCAGACTATCTGACGGATTTTCTCACCGCCCTGTTCGCAGACGACTTCAAGCATCCGGTCAGCGGCTTGCATTACAGCGAGTGGGTCGATGTTCCGTCGCTCATTGATCACTACTTGCTATACGAGTTTTGGCAAGCGACGGACGCATTGTTCTTCAGTGGGCATTGGTACAAGCCCCGCGATGGCAAACTCCACGCAGGACCGATCTGGGACTTCGACCGAGGCATTGCCTCGACCGATGGTCGCAACAATGATCCCACTGGCTGGAATGTAATTCGATCAGCGCCGATCATGTGGCCGCGCTTATTTGAAGACATTGAGTTCCGTCAGGCCTTGATCGACCGTTGGGCGGAGTTGCAACAGGGCGCGCTGAACTTGGACAATGTACTCGCGACATTCGATCGCATCACCACACCGCTTGCCGAAGCAGCCGCGCGCAACTTCGAACGTTGGCCGGCAGTCGCTCCGCGTGCCAACGGTGGATACTTTGGAGTTTTGGACGGCACTTGGCAAGGCGAGGTCGAGCACATGCGACGCGCAGTGATCGCCCGTCATCAATGGATCAACAGCCTCTTCTTACCTCTACCACAATTCGAATTCGGTCCTGCAGCTGGGAACGCGAGACAGTTTGTTGTCAGTCTAAGCGGCAATATGGCAGGCGACGGTTTGACCATCTACTACACAACAGACGGTAGCGATCCACGCTTGCCAGGCGGGAGCATCTCCGCGTCGGCGCAGATCTTTGCAAGCTCGTTCGTGGTCGACAGCGGCGCCGTGATTCGCGCGCGAGTCTTCGACGAAACATTTAACATTCCGGAAGCGGGCTTTGAACAATCGGTAAATGACGCGGAGATGTGGAGCGGTTTGACGGTGTTGCGTGTGGGCTAGAGTGCAGACAAGTGGCAAGTTCGCCGAACGGCGTAAGCCTAATGGCACTCAGTTGAGATAACGGGCATCGGCGCCGGGCATAATTGGAATGTGTTCCGGGGCAACGCCCCAGCAGATTGCCTAGCCCAGTCCGCAGGGCTGGGACCCCGTGGCGAAGAACGACAGAGGGCCAACGGCCCGACCGATTGCAGC
>JAGQPK010001147.1 GCA_020426755.1 Planctomycetales bacterium | reverse complement strand
TTGTGACCCAAGCGATGACCGCAGGCGACACGCAAGATCCCAATCCGCTGCCCGACGACGAGTCTCCGCGACAAGACGAAGGCCAAATGGACGGTGATGCGCAGGAGTCGGCCGAAGAGACTGAGCCGACAAGTCCAGCGCCTAAAGCGTTCGACAAGAATTCGGCAGCAGCGAAAAACAGCCAGGCTCCCGTTCCTGATGAAGAACCGCGCGAGTGGTACATTCTCAAGGTCCAGAGCAATCGCGAAAACACCATCTGCGATGCTTTGAAGCGGCGGGTTGCCGTGGCCGGACTCGATGAGTACTTCTCCGAGATCCTGGTGCCGACGGAAGACGTTGCGGAATACAAGAACGGCAAGCGAAAGGTGGTCAAGCGAAAGCTCTATCCGGGCTACATCGTCGTCCACATGATCATCAACGAAGACACGTGGTTTCTCGTGCGTGAAACGCCTGGCATCGGCGACTTCACAGGTGCTGCGGGAAAACCCACTCCGATGCTCAGCCACGAAGTCGAGCGAATCGTCAAGTCAGCGCGACCTGAGCAGGGTGACGACGAACCGATCAAGACAGCGATTCCCTTCAAGGTGGGCGATCGGGTTCGCATCAAGGAAGGCACGTTCGAGAACTTCGAAGGCGACGTCGAACTGATCGACGAGGCCAACGGACGAGTGACGGTTATGATCAACATTTTCGGCCGGTCGACTCCGGTCGAGTTGGAACATTGGCAAGCGGAAGCGGTGTAGCCGAGGCGTCTGCGGCTGGCGCTGCCGTTGGGGCGGCAACACTTTGATTCCCGAACCACAACAGAAGTAAAACGCGTTATGGCAAAGCAATTAGTTGGGCAAGCGAAATTCCAAGTCCCCGGCGGTCAAGCAACTCCGGCCCCGCCTGTCGGTACGTCGCTCGGTAAGTACGGCATCAATCTCGGCCAGTTCGTGCAGCAGTTCAATGACCGCACGAAGGAATACGGCGGCACGCCGATTCCCGTGGTCGTCAGCGTCTACAACGATCGTACGTTCGACTTCATCACCAAGAGCCCTCCGGCTGCCGCGCTGCTGAAGAAGGCGGCCGGCATTGCCCGTGGCTCAGGTGTTCCCAACAAGACCAAGGTCGGCACCGTCAGCCGCGGCCAGATCGATGACATCTGCAAGCAGAAGATGGCCGACCTCAACGCGCGTGACCTGGAACACGCTCGTTCAATGATCGAAGGAACGGCCCGCAGCATGGGTTTGGAAGTCGTCGACTAACCGGCACACGACCTGCCACGGCACGATGCCTTCCCTTTCGCACAACGTCAATCATTTACTTTTTGGTAACGTCCTATGCCCAAGCAATCCAAACGCTATCGATCATTGGCCGAACGTACTTCGGACGCACTCCTGCCGCTCGACAAAGCCGTCGAGCTGTTGAAGACCTTCAACACGACCAAGTTCGACCAGACGGTGGAGATCGCCGTCCGGCTGGGCATCGACGCCAAACAAGCAGATCAGCTCGTGCGTGGTTCGATCGTGCTCCCCCACGGTATCGGCAAGAATCAGCGCGTCGTCGTGTTCGCCAAGGGTGACCTCGCGGCCGCTGCTCAAGCCGCAGGTGCCGACGAGGTAGGTCAAGAAGATCTCGCCAAGCGAATTCGCGAAGGCTGGACGGATTTCGATGCGTGCATCGCGTCGCCCGACATGATGGGCGTCGTCGGTCCGCTCGGTAAAGTGCTCGGTCCACGTGGCCTGATGCCCTCGCCACGTGCCGGCACGGTCACCAACGACGTCGCTCGCGTCGTCCAAGAATACAAGGCGGGTAAGGTCGAGTTCCGCAATGACAATTCCGGCATCGTGCACGCGATGGTGGGCAAGTTGAGCTTCGACGCTGCCAAACTGGAAGAGAACATCCAAGCGTTCATTAACCACATCCAAAGCCTCAAGCCG
>JAGQPK010001146.1 GCA_020426755.1 Planctomycetales bacterium | reverse complement strand
CGTGTGCCATCACGTGTTTCAGCGAGCGAACTCTGGCGGCTTGCCATGATCTGCAGTTCGCGAGTTGTCCTCGTGAACCGAGCTGTCGCGGCGCCGGCCACGATCAGAGACGCGATGCTGGCGAGATAGGCGATGGTGTGAGGTCCCTTGGCGAGCGATAGCATAACGAGGGCATTGGCAAGGCATGCCAAGGCCAGCGCCAAATCGCCGTAGGCTCGGCCAACGTATGTATGTCGCGCTGATACGTCCAGGGCACTGTAGCTGGTGATGTTGGCCGCTTCGCGCAACTTCTCCAAATCGACAGGAGGCTGAGGTGCGGCCGCGCGTGCTCGACGAGGATCGATGAAGCCGTTTTGATTCAGGCCAATTTCTTCAGCTCGTGTGGGCCTTGGTGTCGACCCGACCTTGTTGCTGCCTGCCGACACGACTGGTGTTGCGGCACTCGCGTCAGGCTCGCTCACCTTGCGTGTTGATTCCTTGGCCGGCGCCGATGCGGGCTTGTTCGAGCTTGGGGCGCTTGAAGTCGCGGTCGACGACTTATTGACATCCATACGAGCGATCAAGTCCTTGACATACTCGCTTGGATCAAACACATCCTCTTCCTCGACAACTTGAGTCGTCGAGACGGAATTCGATACCGTTTCAGTCGTGGCGGCGTCTGTTGGATTTTCGAACGAATGAGGATTCTCAGGGGTTGGCTTGTCCATACTTTCGCTTACCTAATCAAGCTGTGTGCTCATCCAAGATTGAACTTGTTGCTGTAGTTGGTCGAGGTCGGCGGCCCAACGTACCGGCAGTTCGTGGTCTTCTTGCTGCGATCGTTCGTTGTACAGGAATCGCACTTCAAACATACGTTGAGTAAATTGAGCAAGAGCAATGGACGGATCTCCAATCTGATCCAGTCTTGCCTGCTGCTCAGGTTGTAGCGCGGAGTAAAACAGTTCCAAATGCTGTTGTTCACCGATCGCTCGTTCCAACGCACTTGCCGTATCTTGCAAGCGCGGCACGTCCCAACCTTCGGGAATCGAGAGTTCATTCTCCAGTTCGCGAATGGAATAGTTGTGTCGAGTGATCTTGTTTCCGAGGACTTTCAGGTTGATCTGGACATCGTCGTTGGGTTTGGCGGTGCGAGTATGTTCTGCCGGGACTTCGATGGCGAGGCGATCAATTGTTGTCGTGAGAACTGGGGGCTGTTCGGTCAGACTACTCCGCAATGTTTCGGAATAGTGAATGCGCGGGAGCTGTTCGTCTTGGTATTGATAACTGGGCGTTGGTAGCTGAATGGGCGGCAGTTCTTCCGGTTGCGGGGCAAGTGGGCCGTTGGGTTGGAAGGCTTGGCGTGCCGCTAACGTTTGGGCGCGGGCAGCATGTGTCGCATTTGCGTCGCTAGGATTGGGCAGACTTTTTGGGCGGGCGGCGTGGCCAGGGACCCGCGTCGTTGGGGCGGCTCGCGGAACCGACAACGGCGCGCGAGGTTGAGACAACTTGCCTGGAGTGCGCTCGGTCCTGCCTACGGATGTTGGAGCCGGTTGCGGGCTGGCCTGCGACGTGATCGGCGGTGTAGGAACGAATTCGGGCGTTAACCGCGGATCCGGCAAGATTGCTGGCTGTTGTCGTCTCGATCGACGTGGAGAATTCGATGCGCGCGGCGCAGGAGGCATTGCTGTTCGTGCGGTCGGCGTAGGCGATGAAGGTTGTGCCTGCTTCGTGTCAGTGGCTGGCAGCAGGGGCAGAGGCACCGCGCGAGCGTCGTTTTGTGAGAGACGTTGCAGGCTTAGGTTAAGCCATTCTTCGATTGCCTGTCGGTCTGCATCGGTGGCATCGGCCGCTTGCCATAAAGACCGCAATCGTTCCAGATCCGCCTGGCGTTGATCAAGCTCGCTGCGATTCGAACGAAATCGTTCATACAATTGAATGCGTAGCTG
>JAGQPK010001145.1 GCA_020426755.1 Planctomycetales bacterium | reverse complement strand
GGAAAATCCGCTGACCGTGATGAATGTCGATCAGCAACTCGAGCCGGAATACATTGATCTTGACGAAGCCATTCGCCAAGCTCTGGCCAACTCGGAAATCGTGCGCATCCTGGCGGCGAGCGGAGCGGCAAGTAGTGGCTTGTCAATCTATGATCCGGCGATCGCCAACGCGCGCATCGATCAGCAGCAGGCGGCGTTCGATCCGACATTCGACATGCGACATGATTTTCTGCGTTCCGAAACTCCCTTCGCAACGCGTGATCCGCTCGATCCCACGCGCACCGTCATCGCCGGGTCGCGTGACGACGCCTACAGTACGTCACTCGGATTAACGAAGCGAATACAAAACGGTGCACGTGCCGATGCCCGCGTGAACGTTGACGTGAACCGCACCCGGCCTGTGCCTGGATTGCTTGACCCGCAGTCTCGGTCTTCGGCGACACTTAGCTTGACGCAACCATTGTTGCAGGGCGCCGGACGCGATGTGAACCGTGTCCCAATCGTGCTGGCTCGTATCGATGCCGAATCCTCGTACTTTCGGTTGAAGGACTCGCTCCAAGAAAACGTTCGTGGCGTAATCCAAGGCTACTGGGATCTTGTCGCTGCACGCACGCAGTTGTGGGCTGTCGAGCAACAGATCGCTCAAGCCGAACAGGTATTGCGCAGGGAAGAGGCTTTGCTGCGGACGGGCGGCGATACGACCCGCGGGCAAGTCGCTCAAGCGCGCGTGGCCTACACCAACTTTGTAGCGAACCGACTCGCTTCATTTAACAACTTGCTGGAGCGCGAGGCTGCCTTTCGTGGTGTGCTGGGCCTGCCGCCGAATACTTCCACCGAGCTGCTGCCGATGTCAGCTCCAATTACGACACACATCGACTTCAATTGGGACGAGTTACTGGAATTGGCGGAACGTTCTCGTCCGGACCTGATTGAGTTGAAGTTGATCCTGGAAGCCGACACGCAACTCATTCTGCAAGCAACCAACCGTACATTGCCGCAATTCGATGCCGTGGCACTCTATCGGTGGAACGGTCTTGAGGGTGAGATTCCCATCAACGTAGATGTGGGTTCGCGTCCAGGTGAGTTCACGGACTGGCAGTTGGGTGTGAATTTCTCGGTACCGATTGGGTTGCGACAGTCGCGGGCAACGCTGCGTGAGCGCGAGCTGATTCTGTCGCGGGATCGGGCCGCGATCAATCAGAGCATGCTGGAGATTTCGCATGCGCTCGCTGCGAGTCTACGGCGTCTGGAGTTGCAGTATCAGCAGATCGAGGCTTTCCGGGAAGCGCGCTTGGCGGCGGCCGAAAACCTGGAACAACAAGTCGCCATGCGCGGGGCGTTAACGACAATCATCGTGGTATTGCAGGCCATTACGGATTGGGGAAACGCAATCAGCAGCGAGGCGCGTGCACTCGCGCAGTACAACGCGGAACTCGCGACGCTGGAACGTTTGACCGGCACGATCCTCGAAACGCACGGCGTTCGATTCTTTGAAGAACGCTACGCATCGATCGGACCACTCGGCGTGTGTGGTCCTGACAAGTGCTATCCACGAGCGCTGCGTCCCAGTGAGAACACGCCACGTTACACCCCGTCGGATCGAACGGTCGACACGCTATTCCAGGAAGGTGCTCCTCCGACTCGCCCTTCACGCCGCCGCACACGCTCGCGTGATGATGCGGAGCGTCTGCCGCCGCCCGAGCCGACTTCGCCATAGCACGTTCGCTGAACTCGCGCTTATTTTGTTCGCCGCAAGGCGCATTGTTCGACGTCACGCGCCAGCGTCGGTTCTGTCCTGACGGCGAGTGCGAACATACTGAGAACCGCGACTGGCGCCTTTCGGCGAACTGCATACAACACAGTTAGCGTGAGTTCGCGGCGAACGACTTGCGTTACTGCGAATTATTCGTAGCGCAGCGCTTCGATCG
>JAGQPK010001144.1 GCA_020426755.1 Planctomycetales bacterium | reverse complement strand
CAATTTGTCGATGCGATAGACGATCGCTTCCAAATACCGAGGGAATTCTTGCAGCCACGGCCAAGGCGCATCGACCAGAAAGCCGGTTACAAAGAGCTGATCCAACTGCTCGTTGATATCGAAGCAAGCGGCCTGGTAGCGTGTCCCTTGTATCGAATCCAAGGCCAACCGCACGCGATGATAAGCTGCGAACATACGTGGCAGGAGCGGCGCAACTTCTTGCGTGGCGATACCGATTCGCTCGACACCATTCGCCTGGCGGCGCCGAAACTCGGCTTCGTCACGCGGCAGTTTCTCGCGCCCCACGAAGGCCAACTCTGCGATCCGCATCTGCAGATCATGCTTGAGCGTTTCCACATCGATCCGATCGGCGGCCCAAACGCAGCATTCATTCCACTGAGGCAACCAGCGAATCTGAGTCTTCAATGACTTACGATTGGCCAAGTAATACAGTCGACTGACACCGCGCCGCGTCGCGCGATCCGCTTGCGATTGCGTGTCCATTAATCGCAAGCTGACCGACTCGCCTTGATCCACAACCGCCGGGTGAACCGTGACCGGAATCCCGCCGCTCTCTAAGATCAGGTCCTTCGGGAGTTCACCGAAATCCCAATCCGTAATGCCATCGCGAGCCCAGCGCGGATCGGCACTCCGCACGTCAGCCGTCGCGTCCGGCTGCTGTTGGCGATTTTCTCGTTGTAATTCGTTGAGGTCACGTCCAGCGTGAACCGCTTGGCCGTCATCGTCCAGCACCTTGACATTCATACGCAGATGCGTCGGCAGTTTATCGAGATCAAAGTCGGCGACAGCGACACGTTCCTGAGCATATTGAGACAGCTTCTGCGCCAACACGTCCAAGAATGTGCCGTTGCCGAAATCCAATTCGCTGACGATCTGACGCGCCGTATCCGGCACCGGTACGAAGTTGCGCCGGAGTGCCTTCGGTAACGAGCGCATTAACGCGACGACTTTTTCCTCAATCAGTCCCGGCACGAGCCAATCCAACTGGCGCGGGTCAAGCTGATGCACCGCCGCAGCCGGAACGCTGATCGTTACTCCATCGTCGTCGGCGCCGGCTTCGAAATGATAGGCGACGGGCAGAACGAGATTTCCAACCGTCAGTTCGTCGGGAAACTGCGTACGACTCCGCTCAGCGACCTGCTCCTGGACGAGATCTTCGAACTTCAACCGCACGCGTTGACGATGATCGGGGCTGGCCTTCAACCAACGCAGCATGCTCGCCACATCAAATACATCATGTGGCAACCGTTCGTCGTAGAACATGTAGATCGTGTAGTCGTCCAGCAGCAAGTCGCGACGACGCGTCTTTGCAGCCAATTCGGCAATCTCCTCGCGTAACGCTCGATTCTGCGTGACGAAGGAATCGAAGTCGTTTACGTTACCGTCAACCAGAGCTTGCTGAATGAAGATCTGTCGCGCGGTTTCGGGATCGAGCGGCCCATAGCGAACGCTCCGCTTCACGACGATCGGCATGCCCCACAGCGACACCTTTTCGTACGCCATCACGGTGCGCAGTTTTTTGCGCCAATGCGGATCGCTGTAACTACGCTTGACCAGGTGTTCGGCAAGTTGCTCCACCCACACGGGACTGACGCGCGACAAAGTGCGGCCATACCGCTTGGCTGTTTCAATCCGTTCGGCGGCCATGATCCAGGCGTGTCGCTCGCGTACCAAACCGGACCCAGGCCACGGGGAGAACGTCAAACCGCCTGCACCGGTGTATTCCCGATCACCCGTCTTGTAGGCAACTCCAGACAATAGTCCGGTCAGCAGCGCGCGATGAATCGCCGCGAAATCGTCGTGCCGTTGTCCCTGACGAAATCCTTGTTGCTGCGCGACGTCCATCAATTGCCGATGAATCTCGGTCCATTCGCGCATCCGGTTGTAGGAGAGAAAGTTTTGTTGACA
>JAGQPK010001143.1 GCA_020426755.1 Planctomycetales bacterium | reverse complement strand
CATGCTGACAGTCAA
This sequence comes from Planctomycetales bacterium, assembly GCA_020426755.1. Taxonomy (GTDB): domain Bacteria; phylum Planctomycetota; class Planctomycetia; order Pirellulales; family Pirellulaceae; genus JAGQPK01. The sequence continues at coordinate 1,914 of JAGQPK010001143.1, read as the reverse complement.
GCATTGGCGATCACTCCAACATGCGCCGCGCTGGGCACGCAATCTCAAACAGATGGCGTGGGCAGCATCGATTCTGCTCAAGCCAACCAACCTCGGTCTGTTTGTCACATCACGTTACACCGCAGAACCGCTCACGGCAGATTTACAGCACGAACTGCTGATGCTGCTCTACACGCGCTTCGTACGCCAGGTCGGTTACTACCTAATTGAAATGAACAGCGGCCGACTGCGTGGCGGCGCAGACCTCTACCTGCAGACCTTTGGACGCCAGACAAAGCAGGCGAACGACCAACTTGCGACGGGGAGTCAGCGACAATCTGCCAATGAAGAGCAGACCTCGTCGAGTGTTAGCATGACGCGGACGGCGTCAGCGCCTCCAGTCACCATCAGCTTGATCGGTCAAGTTAGCTCTGGCAAATCGAGCTTGATTAACGCGATCGTTGGAACAACTGCCGCAGCCGTCGACATCCTGCCCTGCACGCGCAACGTCGCTCGCCATCTCGTCTCAAGCCAATCGCCCGGCGCACAGCTCACGCAGGAAACGGGTGCCCAGTTGTTACTGCTTGATACACCGGGTTACGGCGAAGCAGGCGCCACCGACGAACAGCTTGAGCAAATCGAAATGGCGCTCAAAGAGTCCGATGCCGTGCTGTTAGTGCTGGACGGTCATTCACCTGCCCGCCGCGCGGATCAACAGACAATTGAAAAACTACAAGCCTGGTATCGAGCCAACCCACAACTCAAGCCGGCACCCATCATTGGGGTCGTGACGCATGTCGATCTGCTGCCGCCTGCGCTGATGTGGGAACCACCTTACGAATGGGAACACCCTAACGACAAGAAGTCGCAGGTGATCCACGATGCGGTCAAGTATGTGGAAGAGATTTGGAGCAGCGACATCATTCAAGCCGTGCCGATCTGCACGGCTCCCGCGCCCGATCGCCGGTGGGGTCTTGAGGAGAATCTCCTCCCGGCACTCAGTTCAGTACTAGATGAAGCCAAATGTGTGTCGCTACTGCGGGCCTTCGAAACACGACTCAGTGAAAAGCAGTTCGACATTCTGTTGCGACAACTTCGGGCTATCGGACGATCCATTCGGTTCTAGACGAGGCATACCATGCAGCCAATTTCGATCGACATCCATCATTCCCTAGGCAAAGAAGAAGCGCGACGGCGAATCGACGCTGGTTTCGACAAAATTCGACAGCAACTGGTCGGCGGTCTGGGAATCATGTTCAAACTCGATCATAAATGGAATGCGGATCGGCTTGAATTGCAGGGCAGCGGCCTCGGTCAGCGATTGCAAGGATACATCGACGTGTTCGCCGACCGAGTTACGATCCAGCTCGAACTTCCCGCGCTCTTGGCAGCCGCGGCCGATGCGATCGCCGACAAGGTGAAACGCCAAAGCCAAGTGTTGTTGGAAGATCGCAGTAACTAAAGTAGGGCGATGAGGTTCACCACGAAGTTACACACGAAGTCGCTTTGGTTGGCAGTAGACATGCTTCGTGGTAGCCTTTGTGCACTTCGTGGTAAGAAAGAGTACAACACACGGCCTAGTGCTTCTTCAAAGCTAACGATGGGATGAAAACTTGCTCGCCACAACGCGCTCGCGTCGGCTTGAAGCGTCGAAAACCGCGGCTAGCGCTTTTCGGCGACTTACGCAGTACCCTCCTGGTGCGCGACGGCATTCTCGATATGCTTGACGTACTCCAAAATCGAATGATCCGAAAAGTGGTCGACGCGGCCATACCTGAGGCTTCCCCAGAAACCTCGCCAGCGATCTTTGGCGCGCTGCCAACCGGACAGTTTGCGGATCTTGCCGTAAGCATTCAAGTACATTTCGCGGCCGGTGTGACGATAACCCATCCAACGTGGAGGCACGCGCGTCACGATGTCGTTGTTGTTCACCCA
>JAGQPK010001142.1 GCA_020426755.1 Planctomycetales bacterium | reverse complement strand
AGCCGAAAGTCGCTACTCTGCAAGTCAGCGAACACTTGGTTTGCCGAGCCGACGCGCGAGTGTGCATCTTGTCCAGTGGCGGCTCGCCAGGCTGCGAGTGTCAATCGTGTGTCACCACCGTCGAGCGTAAATCGATCGGCGACGACATTGTAGTCACTGCTGAGCCCGGCGCGGCTATCCATCGAAACGTCGATACTGCCGCGAAACGAATGCGCGGTTAGCAGCACATTGTGATGGATGGTGTTGCTCGTGCTCGCGTCTTGAATGTTGAGCGCCCAGCGGGCGTCGGAGGCCTGATAGACGGTATTGAACTGAATGATGTTGCCGCTTGAGCCCGCACCACCGTCAATCCGATACAGCGAAATCCCCGACGCGTGATTGTTGTATAGCAAGTTGTTCTGGACCGTCGATTTCTGAACTCCATCCAAGTTAATGCCAGAACCTCCACCGCGACCATTCTCGTAGATCACGTTGTTCTCGATCAACGCTTGCGAAATGACTCCATCGCCGCCCTGGCTGACGTCACCGTTCATGTGGATCCCGTTGCCATAGTTGTTGGCGATAATGTTGCCACGGATGATCGGCGAATCGGAGCTGTTCGACACGTAGATGCCGTGTTCGAGCTGTGAACCAAACGTACGATTGTTTTCGATATGAATGTTCTCGCTAAAGCCACTAAAGATGCCCCAGCGACCATTGTCATGCGCGTCATTGTTGAATATCTGTGCATCACTATTAGCAACCGACCTAATCCCCGCACGCGGCATGCCGACGACTTCAAATCCATCGATCGTGATAAAATCTGCACCTTCCAAATTGATGCCGTCGGCCGTGCGCGTGTTCGGTTGATTGATCACAACACCGCGGCCGCCGCTAAACACGATTCTGGCCGTTGCCATACCATCACGCGTGAGGTGGAAGCCGACGTACTCGCCTGCGGCAACGTGAACCGTATCACCGGCGTGCACGCGATCCGCTGCATACTGCAACGTCGCCCACGGCGCGGTACTTGATCCGGCAGACGAATTGTTCCCATCCGTTGCTACAAACCAGTCAGTAAGCATCCGTCGTGTCTCAAGACCTTCCGCAGCCGCCGTTCGCCACCGTTTGGCCATCATGGTAGATTCTCGCGAGAGTAACTTCCCCAAAACTTACGCACGCCGATTCTAACCGCCCACCGAGCGGACCTGCAAACTGATGATGCCAAGCAGTCATCCTGCGATGCAGAGAACCGCGATAGACCCGGAAGATGCGAAGGTCAGTAGGCAATCCGCGCACTCATTGCGTCGCAATTGTCGAAAGTTGGCCGCCGATTCATCGCCGGTACGCGTGCGCAATGGAACACGCGTCGCGAAATGTGATCGATCATCTGCCCGTCGAGCTACGCGCGCACGTTGTCGCTTGTGCGCCATCGCGCCCCAACAACCAAAAGTCCCAGTGCCGTGCCCAGCATGATTTGCCCTGCTGGCTCCGGCACGGCAACCGCCGCCCTCGGACGATCTTCGGGCCAACTGTAAAATGCCCACACGAAGTCGCTGGTGTCGAACCGCAGGTCGCCGTTCCAATCGCCCTCACGCCACAGTGCGAGTTCATCCGTTTCATACTTGCCACTTTGAAATGCCAACACCAGGTCTTCGGTGTAAAACTGGCCGTTGAAGTCGGCGTCGCCTAAGTAGGTCAGTTTAAGCCACTCCACCCAGTACGTATGGTCGGCCTGCTCAATCTGCCCGCTGTTGTCGAGATCAAAACCAAAACCTTCGAACAGGCTCCGCGCTGCATCGTCATTCCCGTCGCGAACCGCGCGCGAAAGTAGATCGATGTCTGCTGCGCTGATCTGTTGATCGAGATTCAAATCGGCAAACCACATCGGTGTGCCCTGCGTTGGTGCGGGACGCTCTCCGGATCCCGGTTGCTCCCAAGTCCATCCCCCAT
>JAGQPK010001141.1 GCA_020426755.1 Planctomycetales bacterium | reverse complement strand
CTGCCGAAGCAGCTCGATTCGGCGGACTATTCTGTGCGGCGTGTTCAACGGTTGTATTGGCATCGACGCAAACTCGATGCGACGTCTTTCCCTTGATTTCGAACCAGCGGTTGGAGCAAAATCGCAACCCCATTGTCCCGGGCTCGTGAAGACCGGTTACAGACTAGGGCGTCGGGGCAAATTAATTGTGCCGATCGCTGAATTGTGCTATTTCTGGGGGGCCGGCAGGAGGGCTTGGGTGGGCGCTACCGGTGGTTGCGTCCGCAATGCCTCCTGCGGACGCCGTCCTGGTCGACCGACAGTCAATACGAAGTAACGAGACCGCCGATCGGCACACTTCGGAGACGCTCAGGAAGTGAAGCACACCTCACCTGGAAGCATAGAGATGCCAAGACCGTTTAAGACCGCGGGTTGCTCGTACTTGTTCCGGAATCACTTCGTTATCAGAACAGTGCGCTGTCTTCTGCTCATCGCATTCATGGTCCGTCCAGGTTTGGCGCAGCTAGTTTACGACGACGGTGGTAGCCATACGCTGACGGGCGACTCTGATTCCGTGACCGTTCAAATCCTGAACGGCAGCAGCCTGACGTTGGACGGTTCGTTCCGCGAGTCCTTTTTTACTCTTGAGGACACCGCTGAGATTACTGTGAACGCAGTCGTTGCTAATAGTTTCGAACTGAATAACATTCCAATCGTCGCCAAAGGCAATTCATTCGTCACGATCAATGACGGGAGCGAACTCAATGGATCGCGTTCAAGCGGTATCGAACTACAGGATGCGTCTCAATTGCTGTTGGGCGGCGGCATGGTTAGGGGCGATGCGGGTCGCGCCGGCATTGTCGCGGGGGGGGCGTCGACCGCAACGATGACGGATGGTGAAGTTCGCGCCGACTTGGGCGACGCCTTTAGCTCTGGTCCCGCCGTATTACTTCGTGACCACGCGACATTCGTCGTCTCAGCCGGAAAACTAATGTCCTTGGATTTGGGCGTCGTGACTTATGACGATTCGCGATTTGAAGCGAACGGCGGAATCATTGACGTCCACGATCTTACTCCGACTGCCGGAATTCAGTCGTTTCATCAGTCGAGGGTCGTGTTGAATGATCTCACCATGAGTGTCGAGTCGCCGCAGACGTCGATCCCGATGTTTGACGCGAATGAAGAGTCCACGATCGTCGTCAATCACGGTGCGTTTACTTACCTCGGCTTTGGTGCCAAGACGAGTCTAAACTCTGCGATGCGAACCCAAGGGGACGCGTCATTGGAGATTAACGGTGGCGCGTTCCAGATTCAGAATTTTGTAGATCCACCTACAAGGAACGCGACTCCTTTCAATGTGTTCGCTGCCAGTGAGACGTCTGATCTGGTTGTCTCCGGGGGCACGTACGATATCCGGCTCGATATCACCGACGCGCAGGATCTCTCTTTGCCACCCAAGCTGTTCCTTGCGCAGGACGACGGCACCATTGAGATTCGTGGTGGCCTGTTCGCGGTGGAGGTCAAGGATGCTCGCGTGTCGGCGCCGGCCGGCTCGGTGCGCGAATTGGAGGCACAGAGTGCGTCTGTCATTACGCTGTATGGCAGCAACTTCAACTATCCGCTTGGGCCAATTGCCGACTTGGAAGGCACGCTCACCGGGCAACTCTTAGACGGTAGCGCCATCAGTTGGAGTTTCCTGCGTGCCCCGACGGCAAACATTATTCTTGTACCGGAGCCATCCACATTCGCTCTGTCACTTGTCAGCGCCTTGTTGCTGATATCTGTCCATCGGGGACGAAGGCGTTCGTTTAAGGCGTGATCGGCGTGCGCCACGATACATTGCGGTCAGCGCATGTTGTCGAGTAGCGGAGTTAAGCGATTTACGCGACCGGCGAATTTGAATCGCGAAAGAGGCAAAAGGCGCGAAAGAGTGCGCGAGACGGCTTGTCGCTGC
>JAGQPK010001140.1 GCA_020426755.1 Planctomycetales bacterium | reverse complement strand
ACGCGATACAACGTAGGGGTTCGCGGGACTACGCCGCTCACGGTGAATATGACACAGAGGAACGAGTCGATGGAGATCAAGTCGAGCAACGAATCGATCGCGACAGTGGAGGCGGATGCGGTCGTGGTCGGTGTGTACCGCGGCCAACTGACCGCCGCAGCGGATGAAATCGATCGCGAGAACGGTGGCGTGATCAGTCGACTGTTGGAGCTGGAGGAATTCAAGCCGGATGTCGGCAAGGTCCTGCCGCTGTATTTCCCCACGGGCTGTAAGTCTCCAATCGCGCTGGTAGCCGGTCTGGGTGAACGCGACCAATGGAACCGCGGCACGGCTTACCGGGCGCTGGGAACCGCGACGCGTTGGCTCACCGATCGCAAACGTCGGTCGCTGGCGATCGCCGCCGACCCCGCCTGGACTGTGGCTCAGTTGGAAGGCGGTGTCGCCGGCGCGGTGGCGGGCTGCCATGGTCCCGGACTTTATCAGGCGGAAGCCAAACGGTTTCAACCCGAACAGTTGCTGTGGCTGGGAACGAGTGACGACAGTTTGTCATCCGGAAGGATCATTGCCGACGGCGTCGTGCTGACGCGTCGCTTGGTTAATGAACCGCCGTCGACCATCTATCCGGAAACGTTTGCCGAACAAGCAACCGCTGTCGCCAATGCGACGGGCATGGGTTGCGAAGTATGGGACGAACAACAACTTGCCAACGAGCGTTGTGGTTCTTTGTTGGCCGTCGCCCGCGGTTCGTCGCGCCCCCCGCGACTCGTCATACTCAACTACCAGGGAGGTGACAAGAATGTGGCACCTTTGGCACTGGTCGGCAAAGGCGTCACGTTCGACTCGGGCGGGCTGTCGCTCAAACCGAGCGACGGGATGCTCGCGATGAAGTGCGACATGGCCGGCGCTGCTACGGTCTTGGGTGCCATGCAGGCGATCGCTCAACTTAAACTGCCCGTCAACGTGATCGGTCTGATGGGGCTGGTCGAAAACATGCCCAGCGCCAGCGCGTACAAACTGGGAGATGTCTTGACGGCACGTAATGGCAAGACGATCGAGGTTCACAATACGGACGCTGAAGGCCGTCTCGTGCTGGCCGACGTGCTGTGCGTCGCCGTTGACCGCGGCGCCGAGCGGATCATCGATCTGGCGACATTGACCGGCGCTTGCATGGTGGCTCTGGGCAATGACGTTGCTGGCGTGATGACGAACGACCAGGCATGGTGTGACACGGTCATGTCATCTTCGCAGTCGTGCGGCGAACCCCTGTGGCAGCTGCCGATGTTTGCGGAGTACGGCGAACAAATCAGAAGCAGTGTGGCCGACATCAAGAATGTGGGCGAAGGCCGCTGGGGCGGTGCGATCACCGCCGCCAAACTGCTGGAGGAATTTGTGGACAAGAAGCCTTGGGCGCATTTGGACATCGCCGGCCCCGCCTTCTTGGAAAAACCCAAGCCCTGGTCGGACGTCGGCGGTTCGGGAATCTACGTCCAAACCCTTGTCGAAGTCGCCCGTAGCTTATAATGGATGTTAACGTCACGAGCAGACAGCTGTCGGCCGCCGCAAGGCAGCTCGACGCACGACTCTGGCTCCTGGCGGTGGGTAGAAACAGCAATCAATCGAGTGCCTGAACGCGGTACGATAAGCGAATAAGCGAGCTCGCCCATGTGTGCTTTACCGAAATCATTATTGATTCGTATGCTGGTTTTGGTCGCCATTGTCTGGTCGATCTCGGTCGATACCAGCGTCGCGCAGATGTTCGGTCCGCGGCAAATTGGCAGCCCGATTTCGCCTCGTAGCGGCCCCAGCACAGCCGGCGGCACTGGGACCTTGCGTAATCAACGTTTCTTGCGCGGCAATCGCAGTCGCTCGAACTTCGTCGGCACGGATCGCACCGAGTCGCGGCAATTCGTGGGCCTGCAACAGTCCACCGGCG
>JAGQPK010000113.1 GCA_020426755.1 Planctomycetales bacterium | reverse complement strand
TGGCCGGCAATAGTGGGTCCAAATAATCATAGGGAGTTGGTGCCGGAGCGGGTACTGGGACCTCTTTGGCCAGCACGGCCTTTTGAATCACCAGACACTCGGCGCCCATGATGCAGAGCGAAATCGCGACTGCCAAGAAAAGTGATCGCCACATGATGCGGTCCGTTCTCACGCGGTGCGCTGTTAACCAAGTCGATGCCCGGGGCTCTGAACGGAATCGTACTGATTCCGCCCAGTCACACCCGATGATTGCATCGACACGACAGCACTACCACTTGAGCCCGAACTGTTCGCCACCCGTCGCGCGGCCCAAACCGCCCTTGAGCGGCTTGTTAATTTGCGGAATGACGACCTCGGGTTCGTCCGCTGGCTCCTCATCAGCCTTCTCAGCCGCAGGTGCAGCTTGAGCAGCCTTCATCGAGAGGCTGATGCGTTGGCTATCAGGATCAACGGACAGCACCTTGACGGTGACCGCTTGGCCTTCCTTCAAGAAAGCGCCGATTTTGTGCACGCGGTGATGAGCGACTTCGGAAATGTGCACCAAGCCCTCGACACCAGCCGCCAACCGCACAAACGCGCCGAATTCCATCAGCTTCGACACCGTCCCGTCGTGGATCGAGCCCACGGCGAAGGTGTTAGCGGCATTTTCCCACGGATCCGAGATCAAATCGCGATAGGAGAGCCCGATACGCCCACTTTCCGGATCAATCCGTTCCACGCGCACTTTGACGCGTTGCCCTTCCTCCATCACTTCGCTCGGGTGTTTGATGCGATCCCAACTGAGCTGGCTGACGTGAATCAGACCGTCGATGCCGCCCAGATCGACAAACGCGCCAAAGTCCTGCAAGCGGCGCACAACGCCCTCACGAACTTGGCCGACTTCTAGTTCGCTGAGCAACTTCGCGCGGGATTGTTCGCGCTCACGCTCCAACATCGCACGATGGCTGAGTACCAGATTGCGGCGATCTGGATTGCATTCGGTGACCACACACTGCAGCGTCTGTCCGACGTAGGACTCGAAATCCTCAATTCGGAAGAGCGACACTTGGCTGGCGGGAATGAACCCACGGATCTTGTTGACCTCCGCCTCCAAGCCGCCTTTGTTGTGCCCCGTGATCCGCGCCGTGACGACGACGCCATCGGAAAGGTCGGACCAATCCTGCACTTCAACCGAAGCGCCGGGAACGACGACTTCATACAGATTGTCATCAACTAACCAACGAGTCGGCACAACCTGCAACGTGGCGCCCGGAACTGGCGGCTCCTCGAACTGACGCAATGCCGCCACGCCTTCGTGCTGCCCGGCGATCGTGACAAACACCGAGTCCCGATCACACTTGATCACCTTGGCGTCATAGCGCTGATCCAATTCGATGGCCGTGCCAGCTGTACTGGTCGTCGCGGCACCGCCCATCAAATCGTCAAGCGAAAGGCCATCTAGCGCCTGATCAATTTCGGCTTGCAGTTCCGCTGAGATGCGTTTCACCGGAGGAGCCGGAAAGAGCGACTCCGCATCCACGGGAACTTCTGCGGCGGCATTCGGCAAATCCTGATCGAACTCAGGCCCTCGCTGTGAACCGATCTTACGCGGCCCCCGCGCGGTTGCCTTGGCGGCAGTATCCACTGACGGCGTGCTGTTATCCGTTGCCGTATCCCCCGCTTCGTCCTGTCCGCCCGTTACGTTTTCACTCACGACTTCATCGCCATTATTTTCGATCATAGCGCGCAAACCGATTCCAAACTCTTTTACACTTGATTGAATGCGAGGGCCACTCGCACTGCTCATCGTACCTCAAGCCCCTCCCATTGCCCACTCAACTCCCCTCGTTTGTCATCGCCTTTGAGAAAAGTACAGGAGGGCCGGATCGGGTGCTCACAATGAACAGTCCGAGATTGTAGCAAAACGGTGCAAACGGCACACTTGTCGGGTGTCCGTCGCTGGGCCACCCTAGTACGATCGTCGAAAGGCGTCAGTTGCAGCTTTCGTCGCTGGACTTGTGGGCGGGACGGAACCGACGCTAACGCGTTGCGGCGAACTGTGTTCTCGCTTTTCGAGTACATGTCGTCTGGCGGTAAACACTCCCCCTCGGTCGACTTTTTGAAGGCGGCAACATGTCCTCCAGCCCCAAAACGCTCGCTGACTTGAGCTTCTACCAAGCTGCTCAAGTCACCACTTGGCTTAATCTCGACGCCCTGCCCGAACTCGGACCAGCTCGGCTCGATTCGGGCACGGAAAAGCGTCTCAACGACCTGACACCGCACTCGCTGCTTGGCAATCAGCCGATCACCGACCTGCAAGCCGCCAACGCTTGCCTCGCTGGCATCTGGCTCTGGCACAACGGCCTCGATGAGTCTCATACTATCAGCCAAGCCCTTCACAACCGCGACGGCAGCTTTTGGCACGGGATCATGCATCGCCGCGAGCCGGATTACCCAAACGCCAAATACTGGTTCCACAAGGTGGGCACCCATCCGGTATACCCCGCGATTCTAGAGGCCGCACGCTCGATCGTGGCCGACGCCCCCAGCGGTGACAAGAGCATGACACGCTTAGTTCAAGCCACTGACTGGGACGCATTTCGCTTCGTCGACCTTTGTGCAGCTTGTTGCGATACCGGCACGGCGTTGGAACGGACATGTCGCGAAATCGCACGCGCCGAATGGCTGCTGTTATTTGATCACTGCTACCGCCAAGCGACAGGCGCGTAGCCTGAGCATGCTCGGTCCTTCGTCCCGCATAGATCGGCGGTCATCGAGCTACGGAAGTTCGTGCAACATTGCTCGAGCCGCATCGATGCCGATCGCCGGTGCAGCGCAAGTTTGATTCTGACAGACATACAAGGCAATCTCATCGTGCGAAGTTCGATTTTCGAACAGCGCATCGAGCGCCGCACAGCGATCAGCAGTCAGTTCAGTGGAACGTAATGCGACGACGGACCGCGGACGAAATTGTTGATTGAGCTCGGACAAACACTGCTTCGTCTCGGAGCCATCGGCCAGAGCAACGATTACGAACTCGGTCACCGGCCCCAACAGCAAATCAGTTGCAATCAGGGCCTGCCCCGCCGCCGAAGGAGACGCATCCATGATCGGCACCAGCGCCGAAAGAATCTGTTCGGCAGCTTGCAGATAAGCGTTGTTGCTCGTCAAATGCCCCAGACGCACCAATGCCATGGCTGCCATTGCATTGCCGCTCGGCGCCGCGTTGTCTTGCAAGTCCTTGTTACGCAAAATCAACTGCTCGTGATCATCCGCAGTGTAATACAGCGCACTTCCTTCGGCTCCTCCGAAGTGCTCCAGCGTCTGGTCGACCAACTCACAAGCCCACTTGAGCCACCGTTCATTGAACGTGGCCTCATAGAGCGACACTAAACCATTGGCCAACGTCGCGTAATCATCTAAGTAGGCCGGCAGACTCGCGACGCCTTGCCGCCAACTGTGCAACAAGCGATCGCTTTGCCACATTTGTTCGTGCAAGAATGTTGCCGCAGAGGCTGCAGCGCCAGCATAGCGAGGCTCATCAAACGCCCGCGCCGCGCGCGATAAGGCATCGATCATCAATCCATTCCAGGCGACAATCACCTTGTCGTCACGGCCTGGTCTGACGCGTCGACCCCGGACTGCCAATAGCTTGTCACGATCCTCGGATAACTCGGCCAATAGTTCATCCAGCGACCAATTCCGCGTGCCAGCAACCTCATCGATCGGTTGCGGCAAGTTCAAGATATTGTGTCCTTCAAAGTTGCCAAACTCGCTCACGTCGTAGACCGCGCAGAACCGCGCCGCGCGTTGTTCCCCCAGGATGCTTTCGATTTCGTCGCGTGACCAGACGTAGAACTTGCCCTCCACGCCTTCGCTGTCGGCATCTTCCGCGGCGTAAAAGCCGCCGGCGCGATCAGTCATGTCGCGTAAGACGTAATCGAGCGTCTCTTGCGCCACACGCCGATGCTTCTCATTGCCGGTCGCCAAGTAGCTATCCGTGTAGGTTGCCGCCAACAACGCGTTGTCATAGAGCATTTTTTCGAAGTGCGGCACCAACCACTTGGCATCGACAGAATAACGCGCGAAGCCACCACCAAGGTGATCATAGATGCCACCGCCAGCCATCTTATCCAGCGTCAAGTCGACCGCATGCAAGAGTTGCGATCTGCCGGAGCGACTCCAAATCCGCAGCAGCAACTGCAGGTCCATTGCATGAGGAAACTTCGGCGCGCCACCAAACCCTCCCTCCGCGCGGTCCAACACTCGCTCCAAATGCATTGACGCCCCATCGAGTAATCCCAATGTCAAGCTTCCGGGTGGCTGCAAGTCATGCCCCGCGAGTGCCCCCATGCGCTCCGTCAGCGATGCCGCTTGCTCAACCGCCAACGTGCGGCGATTGGCCCAAGCATCAATGACCGCCGCCAGCACCTGATTAAATCCGGGCATGCCCATGCGGCCACTTGGTGGCCAATAGGTGCCGCCGAAGAATGGCTGCAGGTCGGGCGTCAGAAACACCGACATCGGCCATCCCCCGCGACCAGTCATGATCTGTACAGCCAACATGTAGATCTGATCCAAGTCGGGACGCTCTTCCCGGTCGACTTTGATGCACACGAAGTTTTCGTTGAGCGTTGCCGCAATGGCGTCGTCTTCGAAACTCTCATGCTCCATCACGTGACACCAGTGACAGGCCGAATAACCAATTGACAAGAAGATTGGCTTCTGTTCGTCCCGAGCTCGCTGCAGCGCCTCGTCCGACCACGGATACCAGTCGACGGGATTCTCGGCATGTTGCAACAGGTAAGGACTCGACGCGTGCTTCAATCGATTTGACATGCGACTATTCAAATGTCTCGGCAGGACCAGGGAAGTTACTCGCACGAACATCGTCCGAGAAGGCTTTCACAGCAGATTCCATTGTCTGACGCAACTGAGCGTAGGCGCGCACGTGCTTCGGCACACGACCGGCGGTCAATCCGAGCAAATCTTGGATCACCAGAATCTGACCATCGCAATCGACGCCTGCGCCAATGCCGATCGTGGGAATCTTCACGCGCTGAGTAATCTTCTGGGCCAGTGTCGCTGGAATGCACTCCAGCACAACGGAGAAAGCACCGGCGCTTTCGGCCGCTTCGGCGTCTTTGATCAACGGCTCTTCGTCACGTTGCACCCGATATCCGCCGAGCTGATGCACGCTTTGCGGCCGCAAGCCCACGTGCGCCATTACGGGAATGCCAGCCCCGACCAGCGCCGCGATAACTTCGGCCTGTTCCACGCCGCCTTCCAACTTGACCGCCTGACAGCGCGTCTGCTTGAGGATCCGTCCGGCGTTTTGAATCGCTTTATAGGGTCCCATGTGATAACTGGGAAACGGCATGTCGACAACGACCAACGCATGCCGCACGGCGCGCCCCACCATCTCGGCGTGGTAAATCATTTCATCGAGCGTCACCGGCAAGGTATTGTCGTGCCCCTGCACGACCATCGACAGGCTGTCGCCCACCAGGATGCCATCCACACCTGATTGGTCGATTAACTCCGCCGTCGGATAGTCATATGCGGTAAGCATCGTGATCTTCCGCTGGCCCTTCATGCCGCTAAATTCGGGTACAGTCAAACGACGTTGAGTATGGGAATGGCTAGACATAGACAGTCAGTCTGGAAAAAAACTTGACGGAGCAGAGTGGCACTGGGATTCGAACTAATTCGCCGATACGCCTTCGCGTCCGTTTGAAGCGAGATAATCCGGGGCTAGCTGCGGGCCGCGAGTTCACATCAAGTAGTGACAAGAACCAAAGTCCGACACTATCGCCTCGTTGCGGCACAACACTTGGTCGCGATGCCGCGATCGCACATCGGGCCTTCTGCATTGTGGCAGTCCCTCCACAAACTGACAACCGGCACACGGGCGGATGTCGGCGAGAGCCAGAGAAGTTATAACGAGCACTTCGGTTTGCTGCCGACTTCCACACCCGTCCGCCACCCCGCGAGTTCATTCATGGCCGCGTTGATCGAAGATACCTACGCCGAAGCCTTCCGCAGCATTTACGTCGAATTCATGATTACGGCGCGCGATCGTTGTTGGGTCGAACACGCAGTGCGCGCGGTAACCGGCAACGCGTCCAGTACGATCCTATGTGATTGCGAAGCAGGATTGGACCGCTACGTCGGACCGGGGGGTGACACGAGTGTCATCACACCTGACGGACGCCCCGGCGCCATTGTCCAATTGCACCTGCCTCGGTTCGTCAAGAACCGCGCAGCGGCGCTTGAGCGCGCGGCGCTCGTACGGATTAGCCAAAACGTGCTTACTTGCCCAACGGCTGCCTGTTTCAATCTGATCGATGCCGAGACCTACTATAAGCTCGGCCGCAAAATTGCCTTCTTCGGCGATGGCTTTCAACAGCGCGTCGAACGCTACGGCCGCAGACTGTGGTGGATCCCCACGCTCGGCGGTGAGTTCGTACTTGACCGACGCTTCGGCTACGCCGACGGCTTGATGGGCGGCAATCTCTGGTACTTTGGCGAAACAGTCGACGCTGCCCTTGACGCAGCGGCAGCGGGGGTCGCCGCCATCGAGCCGATTGACGGTGTCATCACGACATTCCCAGGCGGCGTGGCCGGTAGCGGATCCAAGGCCGGCAGCCGCTATTCGTTTTCGATTGCCAGCACCTATGAGAAATTTTGTCCAGCGCTACGCGAAAACCCAGAAGCCAAATCGGAGCTGCCCGACGGTGTCAATTCCGTGATGGAAATCATCATGAATGGGCGTGATCAAGGTGCGATTGAACGAGCAACCCGCGCGGCCATCTTGGCATCACAAAATCATCCAGGCCTGTTGAGAATCTCCGCTGGTAACTATGGCGGGAGGCTCGGCAAGAACCAAATCCACCTTCGCGAAGTACTGCAGCAGCAGATTTAGGAATGATGATTTCGGATTTCTGATTTTGGAATGATGAAGACCGCAACACACTCATCATGTTGCCATTCCAAAATCCTCAATCGTCATTCCTCAATCTTATTCCGTAACTGACAGTCGGACGTTCGCCGCTACGCGTTAGCGTCGGTTCTGTCCTGACGCAGAAGCGGATTTCGGATTTCTGATTTTGGAATGATGGAGACCGCCACACGCACATCATGCGTGCCGTAAAATCAAAAATCCGCAATCATCATTCCTAAATCAGCCCCCTCTGTCCACAAGCAACGTGGACGTCGCGCCGCTCAGCCGCCGTGCAAGAAATCTCGCACATCATCCAGCAGGTCGTCGACATCGTCACGACGCGTGCCGCGGCGATATTCGTCAATTCGCTTCTCGAGCTCCTTTAGCTCTTCGCGATGCTGCTTGCGAACGCTCAGCGATACCCGGTCTTCAGATACACCCGGCAACCGTACGACGTTGGCCGATGGATTCACTTCCAACACCACTTCGTCATTCAACATGCCGAAATCACAGACGACTTGCTTCAAGTCCGCCCACGTCAATTCGACCTGCTCGATCTGCTGGTCACGCAGCGTATCGTCCCGTTTCGGCTCTTTGAAGACCAACTTCAGTCCTTGAGCATTGACCAACAACATCCCATCGACGGTCACCCGCAAGCCAAACAGTCGCGATATTCGAAACGGCACCATTACCCGGATCTCGTCACATTGCTGCCCTCAACAAATAGCTAACTCTCGTAAGCCTGTGGGTCATGATAACGCATCCGACCGCGGCGAGTCGAGTGACAGCGTTTTGTCAGGAAGTGAATGCCTTCTTTTTGGCGATGACGTAACTGGCGAACCAGCCGCCTTTCTGCCGCTTATTCAGTTTACGGAGTTCCTCTACGGCGCGGAGTCGACCAATCCGGCCGGCGGACAGGTCCCGGTAGATCTGGTCTGCTTTCTGTCGACGCCGTGCCGCGTCAGGGATTTCCATCCACTGTTCGCAACGATGCACAAGATTGGCCAACCAGGTCGGAAGTTGATCATCCTCCTCCACGGTTGCGGTCTCTCGCTTGGCATGAGCCAGCGCGTCAGTCAGCTTCTTTTGAATTGACTCCAACTGGATCTGCATGTCCGGCAACACCGCAGGCGTCGCATGTCGCAATTCGTCGAGAGCCTCCTGCAGCCGTTGGTGGCAAAGAATGCCGATGTCCGGCATTCCGTCCAGGGTCGCCAACCCAATCTTGCGAGTCTCCTGATCGCGACTGGCCAGCAGATTGCACGCTTGTTCACAGGTATCCCAGGCGTGAAAGCGATACACGAAATCCAGGCCCGTTCCCTTAATGTTCTGCATCCCCATCACGCGATTCAGGTAGCCAGGTGGAGTCTCGTCGACGATGCGCTGAATGACTTCATCACCCGTCGCGTCATAGTTCTCAATCACAACGACCTTGCGATCGAACCAGGATTTGAGCTGCACCTTCACGCGCTGTCCAAACTCGTCTACCTGTGAGTTACCTGCAACCTGCTCGGCCGCAGCAACGAGCGCCTCGTATTCTTGCAGCCCTTGCAGCAAAAGCTGATGATGACGCTGCAGCTGTGTAATCAGATCCGCATCGGCATCCAATGCCTGCAGCCGCGCGACACACTTATCCGGTTCGAGCGCCGTCGTTTCCGCGATTGACTGCGCCTCTGCGGCCTGGTCGGTTGGCAAGATGTACAGCAGCGCTGGCAGCAGCGCCGCGGCCAAGTGCTCACGGCGATGAGGAACACGGAAGCGGCTGGCGAGTTTCTCGAGCGCCGCTTTGCCGCGCGTCAGATCCCAATCCTCTTCATCACGGCGTAGCGATAGCGCGTCCGCGTACTCTTGCCACGCCTCGGCCACAAACCCTTGTAGCCCCTTCAAGTTTCCTCCAATGAGGAAGTAGCGGTCGACTTGAATATCGTTGACCATCACATGTGCGAACACGCGTGAACGAGCCACGCGGTCAGCGCGATTGTTGATCACGACTGAGACCCACACATCAGGAAACTTGTAGGCATCTTGACGATCGTATCCCAGTCGGACCCAGTTCCCCATGGCACCAAACCGCTCGTTGGCCGACATGCCGTTGCTGAATTCAATGCGACACTGCTGCACTTGTGCAGTCGGATGCGTCTTCAACACGCCCAAGTCGGGAATCAATCGATCTGCCATCGCCTTCACGGCATAGTCGTGATCGCACCCCAACTCATCCGCCATGGCACTCACTAGCGCAATGTTGTCCGGATGCTCGCGGTAAGGAAAGCGATCCAGCAAATCATTCGTGATCAGACCGCTCTCAAGCCAACCCACGCCGCGTAGACTCGTGTGCATCGCGCGACAACTCTCTTCCAACAGCGGTCGCATCTGTTGTTCCGTCGTAATCAAATGCGCCCGATGTGGTACGAAACCGGAAATCGTGGTTGCCACATCATAGCCAGATGGTCCCTGCAGGTCTTCGTGATCGGGATACGTATTGGTAATGGTCGACAGGTCGTCTTGTGTCCATTGTCGCTGTAGCACATCAACATAGTCCGGCGTAAGTGCCATGCATTCCCACAGAAACACCGACGGACAAAGTCGCGCTGCAAACCGCAACAAGTTGCTTTGCTCCCAGATCGTAGCTTTGTCACCCGGTCGATAAAGCGGTATCTCGAGCGGATCACCATAGGCATGTGCCTGAATGAACATGGCCTCGCAGCCTGTCGTCTTGGACACCAGTGGATGCCCCATGGCGTTGAACAGCGCGGCTTTCAAGCGCTCGGTACCCGACTTTCCGCGCGTCCCCCAACCGCCAACGATCAGGCCAATCTGTTTTCGTGCCAACCAAATGCGCAGATTACTAGTGGCGTGCTTCGTTAGAAACAGACCGAGTACAGCGGTTGTAAAGGTCACAAGTTGCGTCAGCGAATTCTCGAACGCAGAGCCAAAGTAGTAGGCATAGTCGCTCAGCAAGTTTCGCAACAAGGTTGAGCCGGTGCCGCCGATGGCCAACAAGGCAGGAAAGAACTGCGTTACGGATTCATCCGCATGTTCTTCCACTTCCTTCGCGCCACTCAGTTGTTGATGACGCCTAAAGCGCACGGTGAGTCCCATGTCGTGAGCCATCTCAAGATAATCGCGCGGGCCAATCGAGGCATCTGGTGTCCAATTGCGCAACTCGGCCAAGTCCGGAAACTCTTTCGTCAGCCGATAGGCCGAGCGTACTCGCGATAACAGACCGCCGTTCACCGTAATCTCGGTCACCCCTTCGCTCGAATACAACCGAGTTGGTCGCGGCGCCAGCAAGCTCTGATTCACGGCAGAAACAAGATCGTCCGGCAACGGCAAGAACGGCCGCCACGTACCATCGCTGGGAATCACGAGTGGTTCGCCAGGAACTTTCGTCTGACTTAACTCGCCTAGAATTCGTGAAGGTGCACGCACGGTTCCACGCGGGATGCGTCCCACCGTATGCCGATGAGCCTGTCGTTTGTCGGTAGCCGGGCGACAAAACTCAAACCAAGCACGCCAGGCGCGGAAGCCAAACACGGGCGGCCGGCGCAGACGCAGCATCGGACCTTCTTCGATGAACTCAAGACCAAAATCTCGCTGTGACATCACGGCCAATACACGACCGATCAAATCACGATCACATTCCTTAAGCATTCGACTGGGTACACGGCACGATCGGCCGGGCCGCAACTTCGCCGCCAAAGGCTGTAGTTCCGCAAACAGTCGACGAGCCTGGCTGTCCA
>JAGQPK010001139.1 GCA_020426755.1 Planctomycetales bacterium | reverse complement strand
GCGTCGCTAACTTGATAAGTGAAACTATCCGTCGCAGTTTCACCTTCGGCGAGATAGCTAAACGCAAATCGAGGGTCATATACGAATGAATTCGGCAGGTCTCCCGGCGTGATCGTTGCACCGGAGCCAAGTGTCAACGCTTGCGTGAAGTCGCGACCATCGATCTGCAATAGCGTGAGTTGCGTAACTTCAGGATCGTAGTCGCTAATCAGTAAACCATTCGCTGCAACGGGCGCGAGCAGAAGATCCTCGGAAACATCATAGTGATCATCATTCGCCGTCGGTGCATCATCCCAACCATTGACGGTAATCGTGATGATTGCGATTGCGGTGGCACCGTGCTCGTCGGTAATCTGGTACGTAAACTCATCCGTGGCCGTCTGACCAGTCGTCAGGCAATCAAATACGGCACGTGGATCGTAAACAAACCGATTTGGCTCGTCGGCAGGCATCACCGTCGCGCCCGATGGCAAGCGAATTTCGCCAACAAACGGTTGACCGTCGATTTGTACCAACTGGAGCACACTGCCATCTACGTCGGAATCATTCACGATCACATTCACCGAGGCAGCCGGCGACAACAACGATTGTTCGGAAACCACATAGACGTCGTCCTGCGCGACCGGCGAGTCATTCACGCCTTGCACTTCGATCGTGGCCGTCGCCTCCGCAGTTAATCCCCCGCTATCAGCGACGACGTAGGTAAACGTCTCCTGCACGATTGCCCCCGGCGCGAGCGAATCAAATCTGCCGTTCGGATCGTACATAAAGCTGCCATCTGGCTGCACCGTCAACTGAGCACCGGAATCCAGCACGATCGCAGCGTCACGCGCAACAGTACCCTCCAACGTAAAACGAGCTTTCCAGGTTGGATTCGCTGGCGAGATTGGGAAGTACTCGGGGATCAAGAGCCGAGCATGCAGATAGTCGTTGGGCGTCAACGTAGGGTCATTGTTCAGATACATGTTGGTGATACCCGTCGAGCCGAACTTGCCCGTACCGAACATTAGCGCGTACCATCCAGGTTGAAGTGTCACACTGATGTCACCTTGCCTGTCTCCATCCTGCTGAAATGCCAGCGGAACAATCGTGCTGGCCAAGACATCTGGCGTGGAGAGATCGACCGAATCAGGAAGATCAGTCGAACTCTCGAGCTGCACGACTGCGGCGAATGGTCCAGTACCCGAGAAGAACTGGAAGTTGCCACCAACGCGTTCTAGTTCCAAGGTCTCCGTCACTTCAAAACGGACGCCATAGTAATTCGCGTCGTTGATGCTCAAGGTCGATGCGGGAATCGCAGGATTGAGTTCGGCAGAAGTGAATGCAAACGGTTCGGCAGCCACGATGCTCCGATCGACAACCGAAACCACTCGCAACGGTCCCGCCGTTTGATTGCTATCATTCGCCAGCAATCCGTCACTCGCACTGACAACCAACTCCGAATCTTCGTTGCCGGCGAAAACATCATTCACGGCGACTGGCGGTGCGTTTGTTACTTCGAATTCATAGGCGACGAACGCCGTCATGCGACCGTCTTGAGTGGCAGCATACGTGAGACGGTAGGTTCCAACTTGATCCAGCAGAACAGACAACAAGTCACCGTCCACGACTTCGAGTTCAACGCCATCCAAATCGATGGTCCATGATCTCACGAAACTTACGTTCGGATCAAAACTGTTCGGCGGCGTCGCCACCACAACCAGGCTGTCCCCGTATTCAAGGGGCTCCACGGGTAGGCTACTGATGATAACTGCACTCGCCGGGCTGACGACCGTACCCACGTTTTCGTAACGCAACTTGATGCCGTCAACAACGAAATAACCATCCATCGCGTTCATTTGAACGTGCAAAACGGAGTTTGCATTATCGGGATCGATTGACAGTGAACTGGTTGAACCGGAGCCAACGAACAAATACTCGGTCGCTGCGTCTTCCGCCT
>JAGQPK010001138.1 GCA_020426755.1 Planctomycetales bacterium | reverse complement strand
CGACATTCTGCCAGACTTGGAGTTCACTATGGAGGTAGTCAAGCAAGAGTAGATCCGTGCGACCGTCTCCATTAACGTCTGCTGCAGTCAAATGGTCGGCCGCCATTTGCAGTGAAACCGGGGAAGTCGCGACGAAAGTCCCCGCCCCATTTGCCAGCCACACCGACAGCATTTGTTCGGCCGGATGCGCCGTGGCGATGTCTAAAATGCCGTCGCCGTTGTAGTCGGCAACCGCCAGTGACATGGGATTCGTAACGGCCGACATTGATTCGCTTAGTTGGAATCGGCCAGTTCCGTCGTTGGTCAAGATCAGTACGCCACTACTATCGACACCGTCGTTCCAACGATCGAGTGATGACAGGACGAGATCCAGTCGCCCGTCACCGTTCATGTCGGCCAAGACGGCGTCGCTCGGACGTGCACCAAGTGGCAGCGCGATCTCTTGCGCAGCGCTAAAGCCGTCGAAGTCGTTGTTGTGTCGAACGACGACGGACGTGGTCTGGTCGAGCGGCGAGGTGGTGTCATTGACAATCACCAAGTCCGACGAGCCGTCGTTGTTTAGGTCGCCGGTAAGCAGCGACTCAATGAAGAAACCTCCCGGCACATTTTCACCCGCTGCAAATCGCGACGTCGGCGCGGCGGGTTCCCATTGCTCCGGCAAAACCTCTTGGACCTGGTACGTGCCTGGAGCAAGTCCGGCGAATGTGTAACCGCCACTCTCGTCGGTTTGAGTTTCCGCCAGGACCGTGCCGGCGGAATTCAAAAGCTGGATCGTCCGATTGGCGAGTCCCGTGTGCTGCGCGGCCTCGCGTACTTGGCCGATGATTGAGCCTTGGCGGGCAACGGCGAAATCAAGTGTGTCGAGCGTTTGGCCGCTCTCAACTGAAACCAGACGTGTCGTTGTGACTTCGCCGACAGCGATTGGATCAAAGAAGTCCGGCGTAGTCGTCTCGATCCAATACGCTCCTGGATAAGTTGGCTGAAACACGTACGCACCGTTCAGGTCCGTCGCGACGACTTCGATTTGCTGGTCGTTGGCATCGAACAATCCGTCGCCGTTGTCAAGCCATAGCGAGACAGTGACATTCGCCAAACCAACGTCCTCTGCCGTGATACCGTCGGCCGTTTGATCGTGCCAGACAACGCCGCGCAATTCTGTTGGTCGTACGAGTCCGATGGCCAGTCGCGAGTCAGTCACGATGGTAGCCGTAGACGAATCGGCGAGAGTTGTCTCGGCGACGATTTGCTGATTGCCAATCAGTGTGATCGTGAAGTCAGTTACAGTGGTTGCCACCGCAGCGTTGCCATCGACGGTTAAACGATAGTTGCCGGGCAAGAGTTCGGAGAAGCGGTACCGTCCGTCAATTGGATCACTGATTGTCGTCCAGGATTCGGTCACATCATCGTGGTTGAGATCGGCAGTTAGTACGACTGAGATGCCGCCGAAAGGGAGGTCCGTGTTTGGATCGTAAACGCCATCGCCAAATCGGTCTTCGTACACAAAGCCGATGAGGTCGCTGTACAAAACCACAGCGGGATGCTCAACGGCGCCGAAATCCGGCAGGGCACTTCCGTCGCCATCACCATCCAACGGCCGGAGTGCGCCCGTTTGGTCAGAGTCTAACGCGTCGCCCAAAACACCCGCATCAATTGCCGGGCTGCCCTCAAGCAGTTCGTGCGTCAATGTTGTTCCGCCGTTATCTTGCAGCGGCCCTAGCTGAGGATCAATCGGCGCATCCATTGTACCAATCAAATTGCCCTGCGAGCCATGCCCGATCCCCGACATGCCCGAGCCACTACCGATCAGGTTGTACGAGCTGACGTCGTTGACTGAGCCACTGAAATCGCTGGCGACTTCACCACCCACGTTCAGATAATTGCCAGCCACGATGGAGTAGACCAACGTAACATTCGCTCCGGATTGAGCGACGATGCCGCCG
>JAGQPK010001137.1 GCA_020426755.1 Planctomycetales bacterium | reverse complement strand
ACATGTTTGGGCGAGAGGGGAGCCTGAGTCTTCCCCTTATTATTGAAACCGACATTGAGCTTGGCATCGAAATGGCATGGCAATTCGCCCTTGAAATCTAAACTGAGTGCCATTAAGCGAACGCCTTTCGGCGAACTTGCAGTCGCTTCTTCTCGGTAACAGTCGCCCTCCCCCTGAATCCCCGTCCCGGACTGCGCGCCGCAAGACAGTTGAGAGTCACACGCGGGAGGTGGAACTAAGGCTACCGCCTAAGTCAAACACTTCAGCATTCGATATTCAGCATTCGATATTCAATATTCAACATTCAACATTCGATATTCGATATTCGACTCCTCCCCTGCGTCATTCTTCGAAGCAGCGCCAGAAGCGAATGTCGGGCATCATCGTTTCATGGCCTGTTGTGTTGCGCAAGACCGTTGTGACATCGGCCGAGATCGAAATTCGCTCGGCGCCGGCTTCGTTTGTTGCGGTCGCATGCATGGTCTTCGAAGGAAAAATGACAATGTCGTCTTCACCGGGATCTAGGTAGACGGTGTTCCAAGTGGCGATACTTGGTCGGGCGATGAAGCCGAGCGACTCTTTGCTCGGTGTGAACATGCCGCGGGCGAATTCGTTCGGATGTGCGTCAGTGATGAAGTTGATGCCACCGGTGCCTGCCGGCTTGCGGAGGTAATATGCGACGCTGATGTTCGACTGTTCGTGGCAGTGCTGATTGATGTGTTCACCGTGTCGGGTTACGGTGGCCCACGATCGCTGAAAGTAGAACTTCAATAAACTGCTCTGCATCCCTAGCGCTTCAACGTAGTCAACTATCTTGCGGTGGATCGCGCGATACATTTCGCCGAAGGCTGGGTTCTCGAATAAGAACTCGTGCCCAGATGTGTCACCCAGCCATGCGCTGTGCGCGGGTTTGCTGGACCTGGACTGCTGTTCCATTTGCTGGACCTGAGCGACCAAGGCTTGCCGATACGAGTCAGACAAACCAAGTCGATCATGGAAGATGGATAGCGGGAACACGTTGAGCAGCTTGGCCATGTGCAATTGACATCCTGTGTATCCAGAACTCGAATTGTCGCTATGTGAGTCGGCATGCGCCCGTGGCGGGTCGCGTCACAAAGATCGTCGGGACTAACGCGGTCGCCTGCTGATATGCCGCGCCAATCGTGGTGGCAACATCATCCACGGCATTTGCGTCTACCAGTGACACCGTACAACCACCGAACCCGCCACCGGTCATGCGTGAACCGTACACACCACGCGTCTCGCCAAGTTCGGTGGCGAGTTCGACCAGTAAATCCAATTCGCGACAGCTCACCTCGTAGTCATCGCGCAACGACGCATGACTGGCATACATCAACTCGCCTGCCAGTTTCCAGTCGCGTGATCGCAAAGCATTTGCCGTATCTTGAGTGCGTTGGATTTCGGTAATGATATGCCGTGCCCGTCGTTTGACGACGTCGGTCATCTGAGCGGTGGCCGCTTCCAGCTGTGACAAAGATGCGTCACGCAGCGAGGTCACGCCCAGTGCTTGCGCTGCTGCTTCGCATTCGCGGCGACGTGCGGCATATTCGGAGCTGCCGAGTTCGTGTTTGACATTCGAGTTGATGATCATGATTTGCTGTGCTGGATCCGTCAGCGGTATCAGCTCGATTTCCAGTGAACGGCAATCGAGCAGCAACAAGTGGTTCTTGACCGCGCGGGTTACGGCCGATTGATCCATGATGCCGCAGGGGACTTGGGCGTACTGGTGTTCGGCCTGTTGGCAGAGTTGCACCTTTTCTAGCTGGGGCAGAGTCTGTCCGGAGATTGCCTCACAAAGTGTGGCTGTGGCGACTTCCAATGCGGCGCTGCTGGAAAGTCCGCCTCCCAGTGGCACTGTCGAGAAGATTGCCAGTTCCAGCGATGGCACAACCAAGCCCTTGGCGGCACAAATTGCCATGGT
>JAGQPK010001136.1 GCA_020426755.1 Planctomycetales bacterium | reverse complement strand
TGAGCTTGCCTGCCACCGTTGCCATCCACGGATCGAGGCGGTGACCGACGGTCATTTCCTCTTTGGGGTCGAGATACAGATTGAAGAACCAGGGGGCCAGACCGACATCCTGAATCAATGCCAGATCGATGTGTTTGTGCGGGGCCTGGGGCAGAATGACTTTGACGTGCGTTTTGTACTCCTTCATGCGGCAGGCCATCAACTCAGTGCCCCACCAAAAGTAAACGGCTTCTCGCTTGGAGTGACCATTAAGGCTCAGCAAGAACGAAGTCTGATCAATAAAGTCGTAGAAACGATCAGCCGGCAGCTCGTTGGTCGAAACACCTGCCAGGTTCAAACCGATCCCGAATAGGTCCATCAAGTCAAACAGCTCGTCGCTCGTTTGCCCCGGCTCAATCATGCCGGGCCAGTAAGCAATGCCCGGCACGCGCACGCCTCCTTCAAACGTCGTTCCCTTTGCGCCCCGAAAAGGCGTGTACCCGGCATCCGGCCAAGCATCCATTTGCGGTCCATTGTCCGATGTGAAAAACACAAACGTGTTTTCGAGTACGCCAGCTTCCTTCAATGCCGCCAAAATCGTCCCGACATGCTGATCAACTTCGTAAACACTGTCCTTGTACGGGTACTTGGCCTCGCTGCTGCCCGCCATATCCGGGTGAGCAAAGTTGTCACAGTGAACTTTCATAAAACAGTGTTCGATGAAGAATGGCTTGTCACCGCGTGACAACTCTCGGATACGTTTGACGGTGTGTTCGATGAGATTCGCGTCGGCCCGCGCCATGTCATCGATCGACTCCACACGCGACACTTCTGTAGTGCGGCCAGTTTTGAAGCCGTGAACCAACGAGTCAGTCGGTCCAACGGCTTCGAAGGCGTCAAGCCGTTCCTTGTTGAGCACCAAGCCGGGAAAACGTCGCACGTCGAACCGCTGAGAGATCTCCTTCTGCGCGGGGTAGTAGCCGTAGTACTCATCAAAGCCTATATCGTGAGGACGCATGCCCTCCGACTCGCCAACGTGCCACTTACCGGTAAGCAGCGTGTAGTATCCCGCACTGCTAAGCAACGACGGCAGACTCTTCTCGTCCTCCCACGGATTCGCGGTAATCTTGTCACCGGCCAAGATCGGTCGCGTCAGTCCAGTGCGAACAGGCAGGCGTCCGGTCAAGATCGCCGACCGCGTGGGTGTGCATGTCTGTTGTGCATAACAGGACGTCAATCTCAGGCCAGCGCTCGCCATGCGATCAATGTTTGGAGTGGATGCGCCCGCGAGCACACCACCGCCGTAGCATCCCGGATCGCCGAAGCCCAGGTCATCCACAACCAACCAAACGATGTTGGGACGCTTTCCGGTTCTCCCCTTTAGGGCAGATAACTTCTTCGCCGCTGCATCGTCTTGCGCCACCTGCGGCACTACAGCTTCGAAGTTTGCGGCAAACTTCTCAGATCGATCGAACTTGGCTGGCTCGGCTCCGACTGTCCGAAGTGGCAGCACAAGAATTGAGATGTACGCTATGCATTGTAGTAGATCGGACATGATCATCTTCTTTGTCATCTTGGTAGACTCGCAGCCAAATGTTGAGTTGTCGTCGATCTCCGGAATTATAAACAAATGAATTGTTGCCCGGACGACATTTCGTGAACGGCAGTTACGTCCGGCGATGCACCGCTTCCTCAGATAGACCGACACACGGCCGAGACTGACACTAGCTGCCGATCGACGCGGTTGGCAGGTGGTGTGCTAATCATGTTCTAACGCCGAGTTGCAATGACAGAGAGACGCAGAAACACTCGCGCAGCTACGTGCGTGTCAGGCCACATGCTAACTACATGACGAACCGAACATCACCTCCATCCAAACGTTGCTGAAGTCGACCATACGCACAACGCGTCTCGGCGCCATTGCGGCTCAGCATTGAATTCGAGTGGCATACTGATCAACTTCT
>JAGQPK010001135.1 GCA_020426755.1 Planctomycetales bacterium | reverse complement strand
CGATGGAAGTAACTACCAAGGTTGCGAGATGGATGCCCCAGAACAGAGCAGCCGTGCGCAGGGAGCCGTACAACCGCTCGGTTGCACCTACGCATAACGCCAACATGACACTGGACGCGTAGAACTTCGCGCCTCCTACCGTGAAGAACACACTGGATAGTAAGCGAGAGTACTCGCCTCGCATCAAGTGCAACGGTGCGAACCCAATGTCGTCGCGAGTCGTTGGGTGTAGTTCGCCCACGTGCGTTCCCGTCCAGATTGCCGCGGCCGTGACGCTAGTCACCATGATCACCGTGAACGGCAAGCCGGCGATCACTCGCCCGATTAACTTGATGAAGTCCATGGTGATATCCGGGGAACTCGTTCGCGATCGATGAATGGGCACTGCCATCTGCAGAATATTGGGGACGACTTGAATTCGCCGCTTCGTGAACGGTGCTACGAACGCGAAAGCGCCGGCACTCGTGACTAACGCTCGCCAGATTTCACGACGAGCATCAACGCTTGCGGTCTGTCGGCACCGTCATTATGTTGCCGAGCAGTGCATTTGGCGACGCCGCCTACTTTGAATTGCTCAATTTGGCAGAGAGCTTATCCAGTTCCTGCTCGATTGTCTGGAGATTGGCTGACAGCTTGGATGGAGTTAGCTCGACCGCCTCTTCCCACGATCCGAATGGCGCGTAATCATCGAAGATCGCCATGACATCGGTCGAGTACTCGTGATTTGCCAGACTTGCTGCGGCACGGAGGTGATCCGCGGCGGCCTGCAAATCTTCACCGGCTTTCTTCAAATCGCCTTCATCAAGTGCTTTGTGTGCCTTGAAGTGATGGTACTTGGCGAGCGCTGCCGACGCATGAGCGAAAGCGGCGTCCAGCTTCTTCGCCATGACAGGACGTCCAGATTCCAGAGTTCCCGCGAAATCAAACAGATCCATGCGGGCCGTTGCCAGGTCACCGGCCGTCTGCTTGTCCGCGTCCAACTCGGCGTAACGTAGCCATGTCACCGCCCGTTCAATCTCATGTCCGGCCGTCTTCATCTCTTTCTGTCGATAGTTGACGCGAGCTTGATGTAGTGTATCGAGGAAGTCGAACCGCATCGGAGCGCACCAATCATCTTCAAGCACGACCCATCCTGGAGCGGAAGCTGGCCGCGATGTCGTTGACGGTGGCGTCGTGTCCGTCGTCTGCTGGGGCTGACTGGCCTTTAGCGAGTTGCCGAGTTGTTGCAGAGCGTGCTCGACGCCGTCAAGTTGATCGCCGAGAATATTCGTGGCAATCCGCTGCGTCGTAAAATCCTGCTTGTCGGGTTTCTGTACGCTATCGAATAAGGTTATCGTATCGGGGCCGAACTCGTAGTGTGCGGTTTCAGCCGCATGTCGTAAGTGAGCGACGGCGGCGTCGAGATTCATCGCCGCGAATCCCGCTTCATCGCGACCATACAACTCCTTCGCTTTGTAATAGTGCCACTCGGCAAGCGTCTGCGATGCGCGGGTCAGTGTATCCTCTAAACGCGCGGCATCGACGACATTACCTTTATCCAGATCAACTGCCAAGGCGCTCAGTTCGGACTCTGCCGTGGCAAGCTTGACTTGCGTTACGGGCAAGGCGTGTCCTGCCGCATACTTGACCCAACTCACTGCCTTGCGAATCTCATTGGCCGCAGCTTTTTCCTCATGTTGGCGGTAATGCACGAAGGCATTGTGCAACACCATCGCAGAATCACGTCGCAGTGGATAGAAGCATTCTTCATCAACCACGACCCAGCCGGGTTTGGCGTGCGGTTTCGCCGTATCGCTGGCAGCCGGGGCCGCGTGTGTCATTGTCGGGATTGCAGTTGCGATTGCGAACCATGCACTGCCTACGAGGACTCGTGCCTTGCTCATCTTGTCTCTCCTGGAAAGAATGTTGTCATGGATCTGGAAATTGGCGGCATGATGGCGTGG
>JAGQPK010001134.1 GCA_020426755.1 Planctomycetales bacterium | reverse complement strand
AACTGCCATGAAGACCATCATCAGGTGATTGGCGGCAGCCATCAGGCACATGCCGACGGTCGCACCTAACACCAAACAATAAAAATCTACCGACTCCGATTCATCGGGGTTATGAGTCAATCGCGTGAAGATGGCGAACAGGACCACGAACAGTAGCAAAAACGCTCGCACTGCTACCGAGAAGCCGTCATACACCAACATTCCGGTGAACAACTCTTGTCGGGCGATCCCGCCAACGGCAGAAAGATGAAGCCACGGCGCCGAGTAGTAGAGCGCCACGCTGGCGCCCGCCAGGGCCATAATCCACCCCGGTACCAGTCGACCGCCCGGCAGGATTCGTACGATTAGCATGAGCAGGATCGTGATACTCAACACCAACTCGGGCGCGAACGTCGGCCAGAGCGATCCCTGAGTATCCAGGATCAACCGGGTTACGATCTCATGTAAGTGCACGTTAGGCTGCTTTCGATAATAGTTTCAACTGGACGAACGAGGTCATTTCTCTTGGCGAGTTCGCACCGAGCGTCGGTACGCAACTCGCTTACTTGGATTGCAGCCAAGCCATCGCCGCGACTTCTTCCGCAGTCGCTTGCTCTTGTTCCTGCAGCAACTGAGGTTGCTTGACTTCTTTCGTCCATTGAGTGAGGGCGGCCACTTGATTGTCGATGGTCGCATCCATGTACTTGAACACTGTGGAGTACGGGAACACACCAAAGATCACCGCGAACACGGCCAGCGTAACACCAACCGAAAGCTCGCGAGCATTCATCTGCGTGAGGTGATCACCATGCGGCCCCTTGTACTCGGGTCCCAGGTAAACGCGTTGGATTGCCCAGAGAATGTAACCGGCAGTCAGCACAACGACGCTGGCCGAGATGATCGCCAAGACCATGCTGAACTTCCAAACCGACAACACGACAAACACTTCGCCGATGAATCCGCACAAGCCAGGCAAACCCAGACCCGCGAAGAAAATGATCATCGCCAAAGCCGTGTAGACCGGCATGCGTCCGTAAAGACCGCCGAACTCGTTCAAATTACGGTGATGGACTCGCTCGTACACCACGCCAACCATAAAGAACATGCCAGCCGAGCTGATGCCGTGACCAATCATTTGGAACATTGCACCCTTGATGCCCATGTTCCATGACTGTGGATCGAAGCCCGTTGCGGCTGTCGCCGACCAGACACCGAGGCCCAGCACGACGTATCCCATGTGACTGACCGAGCTGTAAGCAACCATCCGCTTGAAGTCGGTTTGAGCCAACGCCGCAAAGGCACCGTAAACCATGCTCACCACACCTAGGGTGCAGACCATCCAAGCAAAGTCATAACCAGCGTGCGGGCAGATCGGATAGCAGATGCGGATGATGCCGTAGCCACCCATCTTCAACAACACGCCCGCCAGAATCATTGAAATTGGAGTCGGAGCTTCGACGTGCGCGTCTGGAAGCCACGTATGCACAGGCACCGAAGGCACTTTAATCGCAAAGCCGATAAACAACAGCAAGAACGCCCAGTGCTGGACCGTCCAACCATCAAACAACAACTCGCCATCCGAGAACAAATCGGTTTGCTGTCCCATCGCGGCCAAGGCCGGAATGTTGAACGTGTGAATCGGAGCTGCTTCCGTGCCTTGTTGCATTGCCGCATTGACTTGCTCCACCACTTCCTGACGAATGTGGAGTGATTCAAGCGACACGCCACGGCGTGCCAATTCGGTCAAATCACTGTTGAAGTACAGCATCAGGATGGCGATCAACATGAGCACCGAACCCAACAGCGTGTACAAGAAGAACTTGATGGCGGCGTACTCTTTGCGAGGACCACCCCAGATGCCGATCAAGAAGTACATCGGCAGCAGCATGACTTCCCAGAACACGTAGAACAGGAAGAAGTCCAACGACATGAACACGCCCAACATGCCCGTTTCCAACACCAGAAA
>JAGQPK010001133.1 GCA_020426755.1 Planctomycetales bacterium | reverse complement strand
TCTGCCCCAAGTCATGAGGATTCACGAACGGAACTTGCGTCCCCTGTCGCCGTATCACGCCCTTTTCTTTTCTGTCGACCTTCAATCCCTTCTGCTTTGGACGTCTTGCCATGCCTAGCATTGACGGTCTCGCCACTGGCATCGACACCACGTCGATCATCAATAGTCTGCTCTCGGTCCAACAACGACAGATCGATACGCTCAACGAGCAAAAGCAGCAAATTGTCGCTCAGCAAACCGCCTTCGGTGGTTTAGAGGGACGACTGGTTGCCCTCCAGGCAACGCTGCGAGATCTAACGCGCCCGGATACGAATGCATTTCAGCGCAAGATGATCACCAGCAGTGATGAGACGGCGGTGACGGCGACGGTTTCCAGCGACGCGGCTGTCGGTCTTTATTCACTGCAAGTCAATTCGCTCGCCCGCAACCATCAAATCGCCAGTCAGACTTACGAAGCAACGGATTCGCAAGTTGCTCGCGGCGACTTGTCAATCAAGGTCGGCGACAACGAAGCGGTGACGGTTTCGATCACAACCGCCAACAACACCCTCGAAGGCCTCGCCAATGCGATCAACGCCGCCACCAACGACGCGACCGCCTCGATCGTGAACGACAACGGCAGTTACCGGCTATTGCTCTCCAGCAACCAAACCGGTGTCGACAATGCACTCGAAGTCGATTTCACGCTGGGAGATGTTGGCGAAGCGGCACTCGCCGCGACCTTCGACACAGATAACCCGGTGCAAGCCGCCCAAGATGCCGAGATCCAAGTAGGTACTGGCGCCGGTGCCATTGTCACGCACACCGCCTCGAATCAGGTCGATGACCTGTTTACCGGTGTCACGATGGATCTGCACAAGGCGACCGACGGCGAGGTGATCCAAATCTCGGTGTCTCACGATCGCGCAGCAGCGCGCGAAGCAATCGACAATTTCGTCGAGGCGTACAACGGTGTGGTCGAGTTCGCCGCGGAGCAGAACAAGTTTGACCCGACCAGCCAGTCGGCTTCAACGCTGTTCGGCAATCGAACGTTGCTGAACGTCACGTCGAAATTGGCGTCCACTGTAATGCAAGTGGTCTCAGGAACGGCTGACGGAGCGCCGCGATTGCTGGCGCAATTGGGAATCTCGTTCACTGACGACGGCCGGCGACTCTCCGTCGACTCCACCAAGTTCGAAGCGATCATGAGCGGCAAGTTTGGCGACAAAACCATTTCAACGGCGGATGTCGCAGCCGTCTTCGGTTACTCCGGACAATCGGACAACGAATATGTGCGTTTCATCGGCGCGTCCGAAAAAACTCAACTGTCGCATCCCTACCGTGTCGAGATCTTTCGCGCGGCGGAACAGGCGAAAGTTACTGCCACAAACACCTTGGCGGCGTCAACCGTCATTGACGAAACCAACAACAGTTTCGAGATCGCCGTTGACGGCAAATCGTCTATCGATCTCAAACTACGCGCCGGCACTTACACTCAAGAAGAACTCGCCGACGAAGTTGAGTTTCAGATCAACAACAATAAGGAACTCGCCGGGCGACAAGTTCGTGTCGCGGTCGCAGATCAAAAGTTGACAATTACTTCCGTGACTTACGGTATCTCGTCGGAGGTGGGAGAACTGGGCGGCACGGCTCTGTCGGATCTTGGCCTCACCGGCACGGAATCGGATCGTGGTGAGAACGTTGCCGGCCGTTTTGTTGTCGAGGTCAACGGTGAAACGATCGAGGAGGACGCCAATGGTCAAGGACGCGTGTTGGCAGGTTCCGGCATCAACAAATACAGCGCTGAGCTGAAAGTACAAGTCACGTTAACGCCGGATCAGATTCCGCCCACCGGTAGCGTCGACGCGAATCTTACGGCTTCACGCGGTATCGCCGAGAGCCTGAATGATCTGATTGATTCGTTTATGTTGGAAAGCAGCGAAGACACCAAATATGGCACTCGCGACAT